>JAAYUH010000057.1 GCA_012517755.1 bacterium
TACATCATTTAATAATTTAAATAATTCGTCTTCTTCTGCCCACAATATTGTTGCAAAGGAGTTAATTTCATATTTAATGTCTCTTTTTTCTAATTCCTCCCAAAAAATATTAAGTTTATCAGTTAATGTTTTTTCTCTCAAAGGATAGATACTGATTTGAGCGCCGACCATAACTCACCTCCTTTCTGTATAAAACTATGTTATTTTGGTGTCAGACACCATATTAACATTTTTTGGATAATATGAAAGAAAGGGCACCAGAAAAAGGAAAAAAAAATTTAATAATATTTTCCCAGAAAGATGGAAAAATTGGGTTATATGGAGGAATAAATGTACAAGTCCCAGATTTTAAAATTTCCCAGTTTTCATCAAAAAGTTTTTTTAAATTATTAGTAGAATAGAATTTTCCCTTTTTAAAAACATAATTTTTTATGAACAAACCTTTTATTCTTCTTACAACTGCCCAAAGTGACAAAGAGTTTAACGTTATTAAAAGGAATTCTCCATCTTTTTTTAATATTCTATTGACCTCTTTGATTAAATCTTCAGGTCTTTTTAAAAATTCTATAGAGGTCATAGAAAAAGCAAAATCAAAAGTTTCATTTATAAATGGAAGGGGATTTTTTAAATCATGCTTTATCACTTCAAAACCCCTATCTTTTGCAATCTTTAACATCTCATCAGAAATGTCAATTCCAATCACTCTATATCCCTTTTCTATCAATATTTTTGAAAATAGACCTGTTCCAATCCCCAAATCAATTGCTAACTTTTCTTCTCCATTTTTTACTAATTTTTCAATACAACTCTTTTCACTATTAAAAACTTTCTTACCTAAAGAAGTTTCAAACCAACTATCATACTTATTTGCAAGATTATTGAAAATCTCTTTTTCCATTTTTTATAAATTTTCTAAAATTAATTCTATAATTTTCTTTTTATAAATTTTCAACGATTAAGGCTATACCTTGCCCTCCACCAATGCATAATGCAATAATTCCATATTTTCCTTTTCTTCTTTTCAACTCATAAAGAATTTTTACTGTTAGAATTGCTCCTGTTGCTCCAATTGGATGACCTAAAGCAATAGCACCTCCATTAACATTTAATTTTTCATCAGGAATTTTGAGTTGTTTCTGTACTGCAATAGCAATCGCTGCAAAAGCTTCGTTTATTTCAAAAAGATCAATGTCATCAATTTTTAAATTTGCTCTCTTCAAACTTTTTTCAATTGCATAGATAGGTGCAATTCCAAAATAGTTTGGATCAACTGCTGAGATTCCAAAAGAGACTACTTTAGCCATAGGTGGAATGTTGAACTTTTTTAGAATTTCTTCATTCGAAATAATCATACATCCTACTCCACTATTGAGACCAGGAGAGTTTCCTGCAGTTATGGTTCCATCTTTTTTAAATGCTGGCTTTAATTTTGATAATTTTTCTATAGTTGTATCACTTCTTACTGATTCATCAAAATCAAAATTTTTATCATCAGAAATAGGTATTGGAACAATTTGTTCTTTAAAAACTCCTTCACTTAAAGCTTTTGATGCTCTCTTTTGACTTAAAAAGGCGAATTCGTCCTGTTCTTCTCTTTTAATCCTATATTCAGGAACAAGATATTCATCTGTTATCAAACCAGAATGTTTGTTTGTAAAAGCATCGTTTAAACCATCAAAAATCATTGAATCGTAAAGAATTCCATCTCCCATTTTATAACCCCATCTACCTTTTGTAACTAAATATGGTGCCATATCCATATTTTCCATTCCGCCTGCTAATACAACTTTTGAATAGCCACTTTCTATCTCCATAATTCCAGAAATTATTGCCTGTAAACCCGATCCGCAAACTCTATTAACAGTCATTGCTGGAACATTATTTGATATTCCACCAAAAATAGCTGCTTGTCTTGCTGGATTCATCTTTTCGCCTGCAAGAACAACATTCCCTATTATCACATCATCAAATATTTCTGGATCGATATCTGTTTTTTTAATTATCTCTTTTATTACATATCCAGCAAGATTTGGTGCTGGAATATCTTTTAAACTTCCTCCATATTTTCCAATTGCTGTTCTAAGAGGAGAACTTATGAAAACTTCTTCCATTTTTAACCTCCTTTATATTGAAAAACTATTTAACAAAAATTATTTTATAAAATATTTAACTTCTCTGCTTCAAAAGTCAGATAGTTCCTGAAATCTGGATGTGCAATATTGATAATTGAAAGTGCTCTTTCTCTTGTACTTTTTCCTTTGAGTTTTGCAACACCAAATTCAGTTACTATTATATCAACATCTTGCCTTGGAACTGTTATATTGCTCCCTTCAGGAAAAGCTGGAACTATGGTTGAAATTGTACCATTTTTTGCAGTTGATCTTGAAGCTATTATTCCCATACCACCTTTAGACATCTGAGCGCCTCTATGCATATCAAGTTGTCCACCAGTTCCTGTATATTGTTTTGGGCCAAAAGATTCTGAACAAACTTGACCTGTTATATCTATTGTAAGAGATGTATTGATGCTAACCATTTTGTTGTTTTTTCTTATAATATATGGGTCGTTTACAATTGAACCTCTATGAATTTCAACTGACAAATTGTTGTTAATGAAATCGTATAATTTTTGAGTTCCGAGGGCAAAAGCTCCAACTGTCTTGTCCTTCCAGATTGTCTTTTCTCTATTTGTAACAACTCCCTTTTCAATTAAATCAACCATTCCATCTGTTAACATTTCTGAATGTATTCCTAAATTTTTCTTTTCCATAATAAATTTTGTTATTGCATTTGGAATTCCACCTATACCAAGTTGAATAGTAGAACCATCCTCAATTAAATCACTTATATATTCTCCAATTTTCCTTTCAGTTTCTGAAGGTTCTATAGGTGGAAATTCAACTAAAGTAGTATTAAATTCAGTTATAAAACTAACATCTTTAATATAAACATTTGTATCACCAAAAGTTTTTGGGAGCTTTTCGTTTACTTCTAAAACTGAATATTTTGCATTTTCAACCATCTCCTTTTCATAAACAAGACAAAGTGACATCGAGAAAAAACCTTTATCATCCATTGGAGTTGCTGAACCAATATAAAAATCAATTTTTTCATTTTTTATTTTTTCTATACCTGCACTGTGTAAATTATTTGGAATATATGATAACCTTCCTTCACTATAAGCTTTTCTTTCAAAATCTGATAAATACCAACTCTCTGCTATAAAACTCGCATTTTCTCTATTTGAATATTTTAAATATTCATAATCCTTTAAAAGTAAGCAGGTGATAATTTTAACATTTTGAACTCTGTCTTTTATTTTGTGGACATTGGACAAAAAACCAAAAGGTTGTGCTGCAGCCATTCCAACAACTATTGTATCTCCGCTTTTTATCTTATCCAATAGTTCATCGATTGAAACAAATTTTCTTTTATATAATTCAATATTGTTCATTTTTCCCTCCTACTAAAAATTTATTTAAACCATGCATTATAAAATTTAAGACAGTAAGAACTGAATTTTTATCAATTTCACCATTTTTTTTAAAGACAAACTCCTTCATACCGATTGTATGTCCAACACCCATTAAGGAGTATGAAAGAACCTCTGGATTTATATCTATGATTATTCCTTTTTCTATTCCCTCAGTCAATCTTTTTATATATGCACCTGCAAGTCTTTTATAATACCAAACACCAGTTTCTTTATCAACAAATTCAGATTCTCTAACTATTCTATATCTAAATCCAAAATTTTTGAATAGATAGAAAAAGGCTTGGAAACCAGCATTTTCTATATCTCTTCTATCAGAATAGTCTTTTATATAAATATTTGTATAATCTCTTAAAGATTTATTTATAAATTTTACAACCTCTTTAAGAATTTCCTTTTTGTTTTCAAAATATTTATATATTGTTCCAATTCCTACCTTTGACACTCTTGCTATTTCTGAAATATGGGTATTAGAATAACCCTTTTTTCCAAAAAGTTTTTCACTTGATTTCAAAATTATCTCTTTAGTTTTTTCACTTTTCTTAGAAAACTCTTTTTTGTCCTGATCCCCATTGAACTCTTTTTCTTTTAATAAGTATGGTTTAAAATCACCTCTTTTATCTATGCCATTAAATATGAATTTTAAAATTGATTTTATCTTTTCATCATCAATGTCTTTTTCTTCCCAAAAAAGGTAATTTAGTATTATAAAATAGTAAGAACCAATTATCGAATAAGATAATATTTCAACGTTATCATTTGAAATTTTCTCTTTCAATATATCTTCTAATATTTTTGCAATCTTATCATAGAACTCTCTTGATAAATCAATATTCACAAATTCAGCTTCTCTAAAAATGTCAAAGATATCTTTGTTTTCTTTTACAAAATCAATATATTCTCTAATAAAAATTTCTATTTTCTTCTCTATATCATCATAATTTTTTAAATTATCATTTATTCTCTTTATCAATTTTTCTTCAAAATCTCTAATTATAAAATTATAAAGGTCTTTTTTATTCTTAAAATATCTATATAGTGTGGAATTTTTTAATCCGACTACATCAGCGATTTTTAAAACTGAACTGTTATTAAAACCATTTTCTTTAAAAATTTTTATTGCTGCATTTATTATCTTTTTTTTGGTTTCTTCACCTTTTTTTGAGAATGTCTTATTTGACATTTACTTTTTTTAAATTCCTTTCAATTCTAAAAATTATTTCAGAAAGACCTCTTGGCAGGAAAAGAACAACAAGAATAACTACTATTCCAAAAATCACACTTGATAAAAGTTCAAGCTTACTGCCTATAATTAATGGTAAGAATATCCAGAATAAAGATGCTAAAATAGGGCCCCATAATGTACCAAGACCACCTATTATTGTAATTGCCAATAAGTTAATGGAAAGTGGTAAAGCAAAATTACTTGGATGAAGATATGAAATATCATGTGCATAAAGTACACCACTTAATCCTGCAAATACTGATGCAAGAATAAAAGCAAGGAGTTTTGCATTTGATATATTGACTCCAACAGAAAGGGCACCAACTTCTGAATCTCTCATAGCTATCAAAGATTTACCACTTTTACTTTTTATGAAATTCCTTGAAATAAAATATGTTAGTAAAAAGAAAAACAAAATCAGATAGAACTTAGAAGAATATGACTCTAATTTAAATCCAAATAAATCAAAAGTAGGTATATTTCTAAATCCTTGATCTCCACCAGTTATACTCATTCTTCTTAGAACATCTCCTACAACATTTCCTAATGCCATAGTTGCAATTGCAAGATAAAATCCTTTAAGTCTAAGAGATGGAAAACCTACAATTAAACCAAAAATCGCAGAAACAACAATACTTATTATTAAAGCTATTATAAATGGAAAGTTATAATGTACTACAAAAATTGCAGATGTATAGCCACCTATTGCCATAAAAGCAGCATGACCAAGAGATATCTGACCTCCTATACCAAGAAGAAGATTTAATCCTTGAGCAGAAATACCATAAATCATAACAAGATTTAGATAACCAATTATCGAAGGTGTTTCTCTGAGAATCAAAGGGAGGAAAAGAACTAAAATTAATAAAATATATGGTATAAATTTTTTCATCTATGCCCTCCTTACCTCTTTTTTTCCAAATATACCCTGAGGTAAGAATAAAAGAACAAGAACAATTAGAATAAGAGAGAAACTATCCTTAATTTGAGGGATATAAAAAGAGACTAAATTTTCTATCATACCTAATAAAAATCCACCAAGTACACTTCCTATAATTGAATTCATCCCACCAAGAACAGCTGCCATAAAACCTTTAAGTTGTATAACAACCATAAAATGTGGTTCAAGAGTCTGTCTTCCAGCAACAAGAATTCCTGAAACGCCAGCTATAGCAAATGCTGTCATCCATATAAATAGATAAATAGAATTAATTGGAATTCCAAGAATCCTTGCACCAAATTCATCTTCAGCAAGACTCCTTGCTGCTATGCCAATTTTTGTTTTATATAATATTATAAAAAGAACTATCACTATAATAATTGAAACAATAAAAGTAAATAAATCATGTTTATCTATAATAACTCCAAAAATTTGTAATGGATCTCCACTAATTGCTTTTGGAAACAAAAGAGGCATAGTGCTAAAAGTGTAACCTACAAATCCTTCAAAAATCATAGTTAAAGCTAATGTTATCATAACCATACCAAGATGGGAGGTTTTTCTCGCTCTACTCATTAAATATTTTTCGAATAAAAAACCTAACAAAATTCCTATTAATATAACTATAACAAAAACAACTGGATAAGGTATTTGTCTTGCCAACATAAAGAAGGCGAAATATGCAAGAAGCATACCCATATCTCCCTGTGCAAAATTCATAACAAGAGTGGTTGATAAGATCAATACGATTCCCATACTTGTCAAACTATATATAGCACCAGTAATTAATCCTCTAATTAAAAGATTCAATAAAATCATCTCTACCTCCCTAAATATAACTTCTTAACTTCTTCTTTTTCTATTAAATCTTCGCTTTTCCCAGATAAAACAATTTTTCCGTTGACCAATATGTAAGATCTGTCGGAAATTTGAAGTGCTTTCTTCGCATTTTGTTCAACAAGAAGAATTGGCAAAGATTCATTTTGATTTAATGTCTTTAAAGTTTCGAAAATTGTTGAAACCAGTTTTGGTGATAAACCAAGAGATGGCTCATCAAGAAGAAGAAGTTTTGGTTTAGACATTAAACCTCTTCCAATAACAAGCATCTGTTGTTCTCCACCAGATAGACTTCCAGCTTTACTATTCAATCTCTCTTTAAGAATAGGAAAAATATTTGTAACATAATCCATCTGTTTTTTAACTTCATTTTCTTTTAAAAAATATCCTCCAAGTATCAAATTCTCTTTTATTGTAAGATTTGGGAATATATGTCTTCCTTCTGGTATATGTGTTACTCCCATTTTAACAATTTGAGATGGATCCAAATCATTAATCACTTTATTGTTGAGTGTTATGACACCTTTTTTTGGTTTCAGAATGCCTGAAATAGTTTTAAGTATAGTGGATTTGCCAGCACCATTTGAACCAAGAATTGAAACTATCTCTTTTTCTTTAACCTCAATTGATATGCCATGAATTGCCTCAACAGGTCCATACGAAACATATAGTTCTTCTATTTTTAACATCTATGCCTCCCCTAAATAAGCTTCTATAACATTCTTATCATTAGATATTTCGACTGGTTTTCCTTAGCTGATTTTATTACCAAAACTCATAACAGTTATATAATCAGATATATCCATAATTAATTCCATATCATGTTCAACTATTAAAAGTGTTATTCCTCTATCTCTCAATTTCCTTAATATCTCTCTGAAATATATTTTTTCTTCTGTGTTTAAACCTGCAGCAGGCTCATCAAGAAGTAGAAATTTTGGATCTGATATTATAGCTCTTCCAAGTTCAACAAGTTTTTGTGTTCCATATGGAAGAAAAGATGGATAGTAATATATGTATTGCGTTAAATTTAAAAGGGTTAAAACTTCCTGAATTTTCTCTTTTACATTTTTGTTCTTAAAAACATCGAAACCAAAAATATCTTTTATAAAATTGCTTTTAAGTTTTCTATATAAACCAAGTTGAATATTTTCAATCACATTCAAGGTTGGAAAAAGACTCAAATTTTGATATGTTCTTGATAAGCCAATATTCACCAAATTGTGAGTTGGAATTTTTTTTAAATTATAATCTAAAAAAAATATGTTTCCTTTGTAATTAACAAAATTATAAATTGCATTAAACACAGTGGTTTTACCAGCTCCATTAGGTCCTATTAGAGCATGTATTTCTCCTTCTTTTACCTCCATATTAAAATTGTTAACTGCTATTAAATTTCCGAACTCTACTGTTAAGTTTTCTATCTTAAGCAAAAATATCACCCCTTTCGAATTAAAAAGGGAGGGAAAATTCCCTCCCTTAAACTTTTTTTATGGTTTCTGATAAACTGAAATCCACTCTGAAACTTTAACCAATTGTCCATTTTCGACTCTCATAAAGAACATAGAATATTTTCCTGATCTTTCATTTGGTCCATAACTTATATCTTTTGCAACATATCCACTCCAACCATAGAAAGTTTCAAGAGCCCAAACTATAGAATCTCTTGTTGGATAAGGACCTGATCTTTTCAATGCTTCAACAAATATTTCACCTGCAACAAAACCAGCAACAGCATAAGCGAACAAAAGTGGATTATCTTTTGGATAGTATTTTGTCCAGATTTCAAAGAATTTTTGAACTCCAGGATCATTTGGATTTGAAAAATCAACCCAACCTGTTATATATACATTTTCTGCTGCTTCACCAGCTGCTGCGACAATCCCAGCGTGTGAATATGGAAGGAACATTTTTTGTGTTAAACCCAATGATTTTGCTGTTTTTAAAATATTTGAAGCAATTGCACTATCTGTAGGTTCATAAACAATTAATGCTTCTGCCCCACTTTGTTTTACTTTAAGAAGATATGATGTGAAATCTGTTTCAGTTCCAGGGAAAGGTGATTTTACAACAAGTTCTCCACCAAATCTACTGATACCTTGATCAACACCTATACTTCCTTCTCTTCCAGCATCATCATCACGATAAAGCAAGGCAATCTTATTCAATTTAAGGTCATCAACTATATATTTAACAAAGATTTGTCCTTCATTTGTATAGTTTGGTTGGACTGCAAAAACATATTTTTTTGGAGGAATAGCAAGGGCAGATACTCCAGAACCTTGGTATACAAATGGAACAGCTTTTTCATTCAGATAATCCATAACAGCAAGACAACCTGGCGTTCCAAGTCCTCCGACAATTGCAAATACTTTATCTTCTTCAACCATTTTTTTAACACCTGTTACTGTCAAAGCAGGATTAAATTGATCATCATAAGAAATAACTTTGATTTTTCTACCATATACACCACCTTGATCGTTTATCCAGTTAATGTAAGATAGAAGTCCATGATTAAATGGAGCACCAATTATTGCAACGGGTCCTGTTAAGGCTGAAAATGTACCAATTTTGATTTCATTTGTTGAAATTCCTGGCACTTCATATTTTGTCTTACTTCTAATATAGACAAGTTGTCTTTGTGGCTCCCAGTAAACAGAAAGACCTAATGCTTCTGAAATAAATCTTATTGGGACCATTGTTCTTCCTGATTTTATGTAAGGTGCTGCCTCAAGCTCATAACTCTTTCCATCAATAGTTGCTATTTTTGAACCAATTCTCAATTTAATAACTTTTGTGTCCTGTTTAATTGTAACTTCTCTTAAATTTCCATCCCAACCAACTTCTGCTCCAAAAGTTTCTGCTACAAGTCTTATAGGAACAAAGGTTCTACCAGAAATAATTTCTGGAGCAACATCCATCTGAAGTTGCATGCCATTCAAAACATAGCTCTTTAAACCAATTGTCAAAACGAGGAAGAATTCTTTTTGAGCTTGTGTCTTCTTTACACCTAAAAACCCAAAGATTAGGGTTAGGATTAAAAGTAAACTTAAAATTTTCTTCATTTTTACCTCCTATAAAAAATATAATTTAAAAAATTTAAACTACTAAGCCTCCATCAACATTTAAGATGACACCCGTTATAAAAGAGGCATCATCTGATGAGAGGAAAAGAATTGCTTTTGCTACTTCTTCTGTTTCACCCATTCTACCAAGTGGTGTTCTTGAAACCATAAAATCAATAACTTTTTCTGGAACTTTTTCTGTCATTGGGGTTTTTATAAAACCTGGGGCAACTGCATTTACTCTTATACCTTTTTTACTGAATTCTTTCGCCCATCCTTTTGTCAAACCTATAACTCCGGCTTTACTTGCTATATAATTTGTTTGTCCGATATTTCCATATATTGCAACCACTGAAGCAACATTAATAATAACACCACTTCCATTTTCATACATATAAGGAATTACAGCCTTTGTACAGTTAAAAGTTCCAGTTAAATTAATAGATATAACTTTATTCCAATCTTCAACTGACATTTTTGTAAGAAAGTTATCTCTTGTTATTCCAGCATTGTTAACAAGAACATCAATTTTCCCAAAATCCTCAACAACTTTATTAACAGCATCTTGAACTATCTCAAAATCTGACACATCGACCTTATAGCCCTTGCAATTTCTTCCCCTACTTTTAATAGTATCTTCAACTTCTTTTAAACCTATCTCATTCATATCAAAAATTGCAACTTTTCCACCCTCTTCTGAAATAAGTAATGCTGTCTCTCTTCCTATACCACCAGCACCTCCAGTAATAATTACAACTTTATCCCTGAATCTCTCCATAATTACACCTTATACCCATTTAAATATTGCTGAACTCATCACATATCCAACACCTGAAGTGCAAAGAGCTATTAGATCGCCCTTTTTAATTTTTCCCTCTCTTATGGCATCATCTAAAGCCATAAAAGCACAAGCAGAACCTGTGTATCCATACTTATGCATAATATAGTGAGTTTTCTCCATAGGAAGTCCTAAAACTTCCATTGATTTCTGAATATCTACTAATCTCACTTGTGTAAAAATAACCAAATCAAGATCTTCAACCTTATATTCTGTTTTCGCTAAAGATTTTCTAATAACATTAGGCCAATTACCATAATTAACATCTTCTGGGTATTTATGAAAATTAGGATGAAATCTTAAAAGATGCTCTTTCTTTTCAACCATCTCTTTTGTGATCGGGTATTTTGTTCCTACGTATATACCATATGAATCCCAATACTGTCCATCAGAAACAATTGATGAAGCAATATAACCAGGTTCATCAGACTTTGTAAGAATTAACGCAGAAGCACCATCACCAAGCATTGGTGCTAAGATTTTATTATCCCAATCTATCCATTTGGACATAGCGTAAGGTGCAACTATAAGAACATTGTTAATAGTTTCATCAAACATAATATGCTGAGCACCTATACTCATCCCAATAACAGCATCAGCACATGCTGCATTTAAATCAAAAGCCCCAGCATTTTTTGCACCAAGTTTGTAAGCAATAGTAGGTGAAGTAGGAGGAGTAACATAATCGGGTGCATCGGTTGTCATAATTAACAAATCAATTTCTTCTGGTTTTATATTTGCTTTTTTAAGAGCATCTTCGGCTGCTTTAATAGCAAGATCAGAAGCGCTTTCATTTTCTGCTGCAATATGGCGCAGTTCAACACCTGAAAGATATAAGCTTACATCAAAGCCATATCTTTTTGAAAGTTCCTCGTTCGTGATTATTTTTTCAGGTAAATACATACCTGTTGCTAAAATTTTTGCAAATCTTTCTCTCATTTTACCTCCTTATACCTTTTCTTTTATAAATTTTTTTAAAAGAGTGTTGAATTCATCAAATTTCTCAATATGGGGTGCATGAGCAGAGTCTTTTATAACCTCTTCATAAAATTGTCCACCATTTTCTCTATATTTATTAAGAATAAATCTTGTTTGAGTTACCATCGGTTGAGGTGGGTAAACATTTTCACCAGGATAGTTTGGTATGATACCAAGTTTCCCAAGATACCCAAAATCCATTAGAGAGTTATCAGAAACAACAAGATCTGAATCACCTCTTACCCAAAGAATAGGAGGTTTTGGATTAATATCAACAATTTCAATTAGATTTAGATATTTTGGTGACATTGCATTAACAGGTCCATATTTTCCGGGTGCTACATATGGCCAATTTTTTGAAGGAATAAAATCTCCAGGATATCTATCGTCTCCAATCTTTTCAAGAAGTGAAGATTTTAAATAATCTAACTCCCTTTTTGCTCTGAAAGGTGGCTTATAATAAAAGTTATTTATTACATTCAGTGGAGAATTTGAATCTGATTCAGTTAAATCATGTTCTTTAATCCTTTTTACAAAATCTGGGTTCACAGTTCCACCGCCAGAGCCAGCATAATCATCCCAACAAGGTGTTCCCTTATAATCTTTAGTTCCACCAAAACCAAAAGGAGAAATAGGATCAATAATTGTGAGGCTTTGTACTCTTTGAGGATTGTCAATAAGAAATTGCATTGAAACACCACCACCAAGAGACCAACCTACCAAATGTATTTTTTTGAGATTAAGTGCATCAAGAAGTGCTTTTAAATCATCTGACCAATCTCTTAATCCTCTTGTTGCATCAATAATTTTATCTTCTGTAAGACCATAACCTCTTAAATCTGGTGCAATACAATAAAAGTCATTCTCAAATTCAACCATTGTTTCTTCAAAATATGTGCCACTTGTGAGATTGCCATGGATAAAAACTATTTGATTCCCTTGAATTTTAGTAGTAAATCGGGTAAAAATTTTAATTCTGGAAGTTTCTATAAACTTACCTTCGACACCTTCTAATATTTTTGGTAGATCATCCATGTCTACCTCCTTTAATTTGATAGGTGAATCACCTATCAAATTATATTATAAAAATTTAAATTGTCAATAGGTGAATCACCTGTTAAATATATTAAAATCAGATGTTGAATTTTGCTTTCATATCATATGTTATTTCAAGTTTTTATTAGAGTTTCAACTCTTATCAGTTTACAAAAATAGAGTATCTGTTTTTGAAAAATGATAGCAAAACTTTGATTTAAATTTTGTATTAAAATATTTTATAAATTATTTAAAATTTTTTCAATTTCAATAATTTTCTCAGGATTACCAATTTCAGTAAATAAATTTTTCGATAAAATCAACCTTCTTTTTTCCTCTTCTTTATTCTCTGAAACAATAACTGCTAAATATGATAGTAATTCAGCAAATTTTGCCTCTTGCTTCACTGCAATTTTATACTCATTGTATGCTTCATCATATCTTTGCAGATAATCAAGCAAATTTCCAAGATTATAATGAGTAACAGCATATTCAGGATTTAGTTTTAAAGCTTTTCTGTATTCTTTCTCTGCTTCTTCATACTTTTTTAATTTATAAAACAGCAAACCAAGGTTATTATGTGTTTCATATGAATCAGGATTAATTTTTAATGCTTTTTGATATTCTTTTTCAGCCTCTTCATATTCTTCTAAATCTTGTAATATATCGCCAAATTTATTGTGAAGTTTATAATCATCTGGATTTAATTTTAACTTCTCTCTTAATTTTCCCTCTTCTTCTTTTTCTTTTATCAAATCTTCTATAATAAAATTGATATTTAATTTAATATTATTTTCTTCAAGAATTTTTTCTGCATTTCTTAAATCTTTAATCCTTTTATAAAAATTCAAATCATTCATCCTATTTTAATTATATAATAAATAATAGGTTAGTTCTTGTAATAATACATTTTATTAATTTACATGCAAAATTCAAGACCTGACACCAAAAATTTCATTTTAAGTTCGCAATTTCTAAATCATAAAAGTTTTTCAACACAGTAAGAAAAGTCCCCATATCAATCCCTTCATCATATTTATCTTCGCTTTTTATCCAACCTCTCTTTTCAGCAAAAATAAGGGAATCTTTTTTCCATTCATCATTAACATTTGAAACTACTTTTTTCTTAAGTTCTTCAAATGGAAAGTTTTTTCCGGGACAACTTGTATTTACAATTTCACTGTGTTTTAAAATTTTTTCATATTTAATATTAAATCTTTTAACCAAATCTGAAATCATAAGAACTCCTAAATCAAACTGTTTTTTATCAAGAAGCTCTTCATCGAAATTTCCGAAGAATGTAACTGCAATACTTTTAAAATTTATATTGTCATCTCCTGAATGAAAGCAGGGATGTTCGATTGAATTTCCATTAAAAACTCTTATATCCCTTGATATTCCAAAATGATAATCAGCAACATACCAGTGAAATCTATCTTTATATTTTATTTGATGTAATTTCTTAATACTTTCCCAAACAAGAAATGAATTATCATCACTGTTTTTTATACCAGTGTGATGAATAACAATATACTCTTTCTTAAGTAATTCTATCAAATTTCTTTCATCTCCCTAACTTTTTTTACTAAACTAATTGATCTTTCAACCTTGTCATACTTTTTCTCTGATAATGAAACGATTTTCACATAAAGAAGTTCTTTATCTGTTTTATAAAAAACTTTAGCAAGTTTCCTATAAATAACTTCTTTATCTTTCACAAAATCTTCCTCCTTTTATATATAAATTACTTTATTTATTATAACAATAAACTATAATTTGTCAAGATAATTGTTAAGAGGTCTCTGAAAAAATCATCCAAACTCTCATTCCTGAGGAAGTAGGAAACCATATTATCGATGAAAAGAATAGATTCACATTTACACGGGAATGACAATGAATAGTTATAGCTACTTTCGCTGAAATCTATATTTTCAATGGAAATACTGGATTTCCATTTTACCCGTCTTCGCGAGGACGAGAATGATAAAATAGAGGATTTTGGTTTAAGTCAGGAAGAGTACGATGAAAAACTCGAAGTTAGAAGATAAGCAATTTATCAGATTGAAAAGGGATTAAGAACACCCGGAATTAAGTTTATAAAAAATAGAAGATGTTTTTAATGTTCCAATAAATTATTTTTTGGATGAGGATAGTTTGGTAATAACTTCAAGTGAAAAGTTCAATTTATTATCATTGATAAAATCACTTGATGAAAATGAAAGAGAAAAAGTTTTAGACTTTCTATATAAATTAAAAGGAATCCCTATAAAAAAGATGCCTGTTTTAGGATATGTAAAAGCAAGAGAGCCTCTCATTATTAACCCAGAAAATGAACCAATAAAATATCTTGAACTACCTTATGAAGAAACAAAAAATGCTGAATATTCATTAATTGTTAAAAGCGACAGTATGAAGGAAAAAGGAATACTCGAAAATGAATATATTCTTTTAAATGAAAAACTATAAGTTGAAAATAGAGATTTGGTTGTTGCAATAATCAATGGTGAAGCAACTTTTAAGATTTTTGTTATTGAAGGGGGAAGAAAAATTCTAAAACAAGCGAATTATGATTATAAAGAGATTGAATTAAGAGAAGGAGATGATATAAAATTAATTAAAGTTATAAAAACTTGGAGATGAATTTGGAAACTATACCTATATTATTGGTTATTTTATCTGCACTAATACATAGTTTATGGAACTTTTTTTTCAAGAAAAGTAAAGATAGTTCAATTTTTATTTTTTGGGCAAAGATTTTTGAAATTATCTTTTATTTTCCTGTTGTTGTTTTCCTTTTATTAAAACAGGGTTTAAATTATAAAGGTTTAATTCCTATTTTTTTAAGTGGAACAATTCATTTCTTTTATTGGTTTTTCTTATCTTCTGGATACAACATATCCGACCTTTCTCTTGTTTACCCAATTTCAAGATCTTCTCCTTTATTAACATTATTTTTCTCTTTTTTGTTTTTTGATGAAAGGGTTACATTTTTAGGATTTATAGGAATTTTACTGATTTTATTAGGAATATATTTCATTTCAATTAACAGTTTTAATTTAAAAAATTTTTTAACTGTTTTTAATAGAGATAATAAAGGACTTATATTTGCATTTCTAACATTAATTACTGTCACATTTTATTCCCTTGTAGATAAAATTGGTGCAAATTATGTAAATCCTGTTGTGTATGTTTATTTTATTGAACTTGTTTCATTAATCCCTTTCACTATTTTTATCCTTTTAAATAAGAAAAAAGATGATTTATTTAAAATTTTAAAAAAAGATAAAATAAATATTATCTTTACATCAATTGCAATTATATTATCTTATTCACTAATAATATTTGTTATGAGAATTTCTAAATTGAGTTATGTTGTATCAATTAGAGAAGTCGGAATAGTATTTGGTGTTTTATTAGGGATAATATTCCTTAAAGAAAAGTATGGATTGATTAGGATAACTTCATCAATTATAATATTTATAGGAATTTTATTAATTTCCTTCTTTGGATAATTAGCTTTTAATTGTTTTCTTAAATTTTTTATTTCATAATTTCAATATATTTATCTCATAATTTTGATGGAGGTGGTGTATAAATTTTCTTTCCCTTAATCTCTTTAAATGTAATTAAAGGAGGATTATCAATTGGACAAACAAAGGAGCATATCATACAACTATAACATTTCTCTTCGTCAGGTATTGGTCTTCTCTTTTTAGAATCCCACTCTATACATTGACCTCCAGCATCTTGACAGGCGATATAACATACTCCACACCCAATACATCTATCAAGATCGAATTGTGCAGCACCTTGTCTTGATAAATCAAAATCTTTTGTTTCATAGAAATTCGGTAATGCCTTTCCAACAATATCTTCAACTTTATTAAAACCTTTATCTTCCATATAAAATGACAATCCCTCGACTAAATCTTCAGCTAATCTGTGTCCATATTTAACAATACTTGTAGTCATTTGAACAAGAGAAGCTCCACCGAGTAGAAATTCAACAACATCAACCCATGTTTCTATACCACCACAACCAGCAAGAGGTAATCCTAATTCCTCTTTTTTTGCAAGCTCAACAATACATTTTAGAGATATAGGTTTAATTCCAGGTCCTGAATACCCACTTAAAGCACCTTTTCCGAAAATATTTGGACAAGGCACAAAATTATTAATATCAATATTAGTTATTGCTCTTACTGTATTAACAGCAGTAATACCATCAGCACCAGCCTCTTTAGCATACATAGCTGGTTCTGTTATATCAGTAACATTTGATGTTAATTTAGCAAAAACTGGAATCTTAACATTTCTTTTGACTATATCAGTAAAATCTCCAACGAGTTTAAATGCCTGACCAACTTTCATTCCAGAACCTTCAACAGACATATGAGGACAGGAAAAATTCAATTCAAGCATGTCAGCTCCAGCATCTTCAAAAACTTGTGCAAGATATTTCCACTCCTCTTTATTAAAACCCATAATATTAACCATAACTGGATTGTTTGGATAATGTTTTTTCAACCACTTGACATCCTGAATGTTATCTTCAAGGGGCCTGTCTGTAGTTTGTTCTACATTTTGAAGACCAACTAATTTTTTACTTCCTAAATTATAGGAATGCATCCTTGGAGCTGGATTTATTATTTCTACTGATGGACCTCCAATACCCTTAAAAGATACACCTCCAAATCCAGCATCAAAAGCTCTCGCTACCATCTCAGCAGTATTACTTACAACTGATGAAGATAACAAAAATGGATTTGGAAATTTTACTCCACATACTGTTATACTTAAATCTTTCATATATATTTCCTCCTACTTTATTTATTTAAATAATTTATTATTGATTTTGCTCCTCTTTTTCCATCTCTAACTGCATTAACAGCAAGACTCGGCCCACTAACAACTTCTCCACCTGCAAATATCCCTTTAACTGAAGTTTCTAAACTTTCTTTATCAACTTTAATGTATCCTTTATCATCAAATGTTACTGAAGGTAAAAGTTCTTTAATCTTAGGATCAACCCCTGATCCAATCGCAAATATAACAAAATCAACATTAAATGAAAATTCTGAATTTAGTATCTCTTTTATATTAGAGGGAGAAAAATCTCCTTTTTTTAATAATTTAACTTCATTTCCTTTTACGCCAATAACTTTACCATCTTTTGTTGTAATTTCTTTAATTTGACTTTGAGGTTTGATTATAACATAATGATCTATGGCTTTATGTAAATCTGCCTTATCAGCAGGTAGATCTTCCATTGATTCAAGAGATATACAATAAACATTATTAGCATTAAGAAGTTTGCATGTCGTTGCAACATCCATTGCAACAGAACCCCCTCCAATAATTGCTACATTTTTATTTTTAATTTTATCTGCAATTTCTTCAACCTTATCACTGTTTATTTGCCACAAGAAGTCTTGATAAGTAAAAACATCTTTAGAATCTGAACCGGGGATTTTCAATCTATATGCATTGGTTAAACCTGTTGATACAAAAATAGCCTTAAAACTATCTTTTAATAGATTTTCAATTGAGCCTTTGTCTTTAAATTCATAATTAGTTTTTACTTTAACTCCTAAATTCAAAACATCTTCTATTTCTCTGTCTAAAAAATCATCATTCAATTTAAAAGGGGGTATTCCATATCTTAAAATTCCACCTAATTTTTCATTTTTCTCAAAAATAGTGACATTATAACCTTTTTTAGCAAGTTCAGCTGCACAAGTTAATCCAGCTGGTCCAGAACCAATAACTGCGACATTAACATTTTTATCTTTCTCTTTAGTAATTGGGTTGAAGCCTATATCCCATCCATATTCAACAAGAAATCTTTGAAGCTTTCCAATGTTTATTACTCTATCAATTCCACTTGCAAGACATTTTTCTTCACATAATTTATCAACAGGACAAACAAGACCACAGATGCCACCAAGAATATTGTTATCTTTAATAACCTTAAATGCCCCTTTTAAATTTCTCAATCTTAATTTTTTTATAAATCTACCTGGCTCTACCTCTGCTGGACAACCCTGACTGCATAGTGGATCATAACAGAGTAGACATCTGTCAGCTTCAACTATTGCTTGGCTTAAAGTGTAGGGTTTTTCAATTTGAAAATACTCATCTTTTTTAGAATTAGCCTTTTTTCCCTCTTGTTTCATACTTCACCTCGATTTTTAATAAGATATATGAATATAATAACATTTAATTTTTAAAATTTAATTCTATTTTCTTATTTTTATATGCTATGTCTAATTTTTCTAAAAGTCTATTGAATTTTACCCTCTCCCATTTCGAGAAAGAGTAATAAGAAAGAACACAAGAATTAGAATTTAAATTTAGTGATTCAATAATGTCATTATGTTTAAATCTTATATCTGAATTGATTCCTAAAATGTGAGATATTTTATTGAATCTGATATAGTTTCTTATGAAAATATCAAGAATTTCTCTCTCATTTTCTTTAATATTGAGATAAAAATTTATAATAAAATTTAATTTTGCTTTATCAATGTTATCAGAAAATTTCAAAATTAAATCTCTTCTTCCCTTAATAAATGTTGGAGGATTTAAAATATACGATATAAACCTTTTTGTTTCATATCTTTTCTGAGTAAAATTAATAAAGTTATCAAAATCATTACCAATAAGATATATAATCTTTTTTAAAACATCTTTTTTTATTAAATATTTATATAAATCTTTTCTATTAAAAAGAGCCATATAAGTTGAAACAATCAATTTATTTCTTTCAATTTCACTTTTCTCTTTCAAATATTCAACTGAATTCTTAAAATTTTGATCAATTTTAATCTTAATAATTTCAGAAAATATCTCATTCGGTATATTATTATCAATATCAATGTTTAATCCATTAATCAATTTTCTTATTGTATCTCCTCTAATATTTTTTGTTTTTCCATTTAAAATATTACTCAATTTGTTTCTTGAAATTTTTGTTAATTTTGAAGCTTTTTTATATTTTTTATCTGTTTTTTTAAATAATTTCTCAAATTTGAACTGTTTTTGTAAAGATTTTTATCAAAATTTATCTCAAATTTTCTAATCTCATTCAATAGATTGCTGTATTTATTTTTTACAAAATCATCATCTTTATAAATGTTTATTATTTCACCTGTTTCAAATATCCTGTAAAAATTCAATTTTCTTTCGATATTAAAAATTGTATCTAAAATATAAAAATAGATTTTTGGATCTTCAAAGTAGTAAGCAAGATAATAAATTCCTTTTTCTGCATAATAGAGAGATTTAAAAGGTTTTTCATTCATTAAATACCATGAAATGTCATTATAACAAGTAATAATACCAGATGGATGTGGAATTTTCGCTGCAATTTGTAAACCCTTTTGATAATAGAATATACCTTTTTCTATTCTACCCTCTTTTATCTCTCTTCTTGCTTTTCCTATCAACAAAAAAAGTTTAGTAGAAGGAGAAATTTCCTTATCTTTACCCCAGAACCCTGATTTTGATAAATTTGAATCCTCATTCATAAGTGAGTAATTTATTAATAATAGATTGGTAATTTTTCTAACTGATGGTGGAATTTTTTTATATTCTTTTCTTATTTTGTTATATAAAATTTTAAATTTCTCTATATCTTTAAGATAAAATAGAATTATAAATTTATTAGATAGTAATAAATAATAGAGAGATTTATTTTCTTTACACTTTTTTAAACCAGAATTTACCTCTTTTAAAGCTTTCTCATATTCCCTTTTCCAGATATATTCTAATGATCTTAAATAGTTTTTATAACAAACATCTATTTTATTATCTAATAAATAACTCAAAACTGGTTTAGAATATGAACCCAAATCAAAAATTTTTTTAGTTAATATAGGCAATTTAATATTCATCTTTTTAAAAATATTATATCATATTATATGTACCCTTATAGATAAAATTTTAAAAAATTTTAAAAGTAGAAAAAATTATGTTAAAAAAATTCAGTCATAATAATAGTTTTTAGAGGTAAAAAATTTGACAATCACTTGATAAATTTTATTCTTAAAAAAAGGAGGCTAAGAATGAAA
>JAAYUH010000007.1 GCA_012517755.1 bacterium
ATATAGTTTAAGAGTTTCACTTATTGTTAATCTAAAGAGATCCATATTTTAATCACCGACAATTTTAGGTACTTTTACAAAACCATCTTCAAACAGAGGAGATATTTTTTCTAAAATTTCTCTATCAAAAAATTTTTCTTCTTTATCTTCTCTTAAAAAAAGTTTTTGAATTGGTGGATGAAACATTGGTTCAATATTTTCAGTGTTGAGTTCTTCAATGCTTTTAAAATATGTTAATATCTCTTCAAGTTGAGGAATTATCTCATTTTTTTCTTCTTCTTTGAGATATAATCTTGAAAGAGTTAAAATTTTTTCAACAACATCTTTATCAATTATTTTCATAATAAATAAATTATAACAAAAAATTGAGTTAATTAATCTGAAGGAAACTATATTCTCCTCTTGGTTATAAATTATTACTGCTCCAGTAAGAAATGCAACATATCCACCTTCAAATGCTCCTGTTAGATTATTAAACTTCCATATTATATTCACTCTTTCATTTTTTCTATATCTTCATATGTATAAATTACCTTTTTTGCTCTTAAATCTTCAATTTTATTATCAGGATAGTTTAATATATTTTTTAATACTTCTTTAGTATGTTCACCTAAAAGTGGTGCATGTGCATAAACACTTCCCGGAGTTTCTGACATTTTAAAAGGAGAACCTGCAATTCTTATTTTCCCAACTTTAGGTTGATCAATTTCTGTTATCATTTTTCTATAATTAACTGCTGTATCATTGACAACTTTATCAATAGTATTTATAGGAGAATATGGCAGATCGTTTTTTTCAAATAATTCTTCCCACTCTTTATATGTTTTACTCTCAAAAATTTTGTCAAGAATTTCGTTAAGTTCGTCTCTATGTTCTGTTCTTAATTTATTTGTTTTAAATCTTGGGTCATTTAGTAAATCTTGTCTATTTATCATTTTGCAGAATTCTGTCCATAACTGATCATTTCCTAATGGAACTGTAATCCATTCGTCCTTAGTTTTATAAGCTTGAAAAGGAGTAATAGTTGGGTGCATTGTTCCAAGAGGTTTTGGTATTTCACCAGAAACAGTATATCTTACAATAGCATTTTCCAAAATATAGACCAATCCATCAAGCATTGAAATATCTATTTTCTGTCCAATACCAGTTTTTTCTCTATACAACAAAGCAATAAGAATGGCTATCGCACATTGATAGCCAGCAACAATATCACCAACAGAAGTACCCACTCTGCATGGAGGTCCTCCAACAGGTCCATTTATACTCATTAAACCACTATAAGCCTGAACTACCATGTCATATGATGGTTTTTCTTTAAATTGAGGTAAAGTATCATGACCAAACCCACATATAGACGCATAAATAATTTTGGGATTAATTTTTTTTATCTCTTCATAACTAAAACCTAACTTTTCCATAGTGTCAGGTCTAAAGTTTTCCAATACGATATCAGAAACCTTAATAAAATCTCTTAGTATATCCTTTCCCTCTTCCTTTTTTAGATTAATTACAACACTTTTTTTATTACGATTAATACTTATAAAATACGCACTTTGATCATCAATAAATGGACCATATTCTCTTGCATCATCACCTCTTGGTGGTTCAATGTGGAATACCTCAGCACCAAAATCTGCCAAAATCATAGAAGTTGTTGGCGCAGCTAAAACATGACTTAAATCGCAGACTCTAATTCCTTCTAATGCTTTTTTCATTAATTTTTTATTACCTCCATACAGTCACTGAATTCTCGATTGGTTAGTGGAATAAATTATTAAATTTTATCTCCTTAAAATTTTTACTCTTTCTCACTAATATATATTAAAAAAAGTAACAATTAAAGGGTAAATAATACACAAATTCATCCTAATTTAAATTATATCAAAAATTGACTAAGGTCATTACTATCTTGAAGGTTTAAATTTCAATTCAATTTTTCCATATTTTTTTCTCAATAATCATTCAATTTTGTAATAAAAATCTTCAAAATCTTTATATGAAATAAAAAACAAATTTTAAAAATTTTTCTTATAAATTTTCTATTAAAAATAGTTAACAAATTTTTATTAAATGTTTACTATTGTTGGGGAGTTTGTTTTCTCTTTAAATACTTGGTAATTAAAATATATATAAAATAGCCAACTAATGCCCAGGGTAAAATAAATGCTATAAATATTATAAGAGCAAGAACTGAAGAAAGAATTGAATTTAAAGCATAAAGAAGACCATCTATCAATCTATTTAAAAATTCAGATTTTTTCCACCATGATATTTTTTCTACATCTTCATTAAGATATATTGATATTTCTGAATAATTGCTATGATAATCAATATAATTCATTCTACCTTTTATACTTTCAATTTCTGTCTCAATTTTTTCAAGTTCACTTCTTATTGAAAGCATATCTTTTATCTCTTTTGCATCTTTAAGCCATGATAAAAGAAGCTCTCTTTGTGATTCAAGAACTTTAAGTCTACCAGCACTATCATAATATTCCTGACTAACATCGGTTGTTGAAGTTGTAATATTTTTTATCTCTCCATAATCATTCAATTTCGTAATAAAATTATCAAAATCTTTAGATGGAATCATTATAGTTATATTTCCAGAACTTTTATCCTCTTCTTTATAAATTTGAGAACTTATTAAATTACCATTAAACTGATTTACTAAAAGCATAATTCTGTTCAATGATTCATAAAATTTTCCTTTTTCAACATTAATTTCAACGCTTCCTTTTTTAATCAGTTTTAATGTTGAATTAGTTGTAGTAAAATCGGTAGGAGCAGTTCCTGATTCAACATTATAGATTTCTTCATTAGGAACTCCTCTTTGCATTTTATCACTCTCTAACGATGGATATAAACCATATCTTAGACCAAAGGATGGTAAGAACTTTGAAATTAAATAGCCTAAAAAGATGATTATAACTATTATGCTTACTATTAAAACAAATTTATTTTTAAAAATTTTTTTCATCGAAGCCTCCTTTATACTTATATAAACTATATTTAATAAAAAAAGTTTCAAAGATTTTATATTTATTTTATTTAATGTTTTGTAACAAAGTTTATCTTAAATTGTATAATTGATATATGGAAAAGATCATTGAAGTTAAAGATGTTATTGTCGAATATCTTTTAGGAAAAGTTGTTGTTTCTGCTTTAAGAGGAATTAATCTTGAAATAGAAAAAGGTGATTTTATTGCAGTTATGGGTAAATCTGGCTCTGGAAAATCAACACTACTTCAAGTAATTGGAGGTCTTCAAAGACCAACAAAAGGAAAAGTTTTTATAAATGGAGTAGATTTATCAAAATTAGATGAAAATG
>JAAYUH010000058.1 GCA_012517755.1 bacterium
ATTTTCCTCTTTCAATGAATCTAAAATTAATCTAAAGTTTTGAGGAATCTTGATATTCAATTTTTTATTTTCTGCCTCTTTAGTGCCTGAATTTTTAATAAATATTTTCATTTCGAGATTTGAGTACATTTTAACTGAATCAATAGATTCAACTCTTAAAGAAAGATTCTCTCTACCTTCTCCTTTTATAAAAACATTTACCTCTTTCTTAATTTCACCTATTGTTTGAGAGGATAAAATCAATGAAATCTTTTCTGATTTATCATCAATTGTTGTTTTACTTTTTAATGTCAAGAGTAAATTTATCTTTTCATTTTCTTTTAATGTATCAATGTTTAAATAAAAAATTTTTTCTTCTTTTTTATATTGACCAATGTCTGAAGAAATAAAATCAATGGAATCAGGAATAGAAATCTTTAAGATTAGGTTATTATCCATATAATTTCCACTATTTTTAATCTCTACTGATAGGTTAAATATTGAATTAGATTGAGTGTTTATATTCTCAGAAGTTGTAAGCGATATAATAGGTTTTCCAGTTATGGTGAACTTTGTTTCTTCATCTTTTATAAAACTATTAGGTATTCCATCATCTATTCCATCTTCATCGCTTTTTTCAAAAATTTTTAATCCTTCATAAGGTGAATATTCTATCTCTCCCTGTAATGAAAATGTTGAATTAATATCGATGGTCTCTGGTATTGAAAAAGAAAATTTTATATTTTCAGTTGAATTTTTTGTTACAAAAATTTTTTCAATTAAAATTTCGTTATTTTCAGTTTTATAGATAGAATTTTTTGGATAACTTAAAACCTGAATATCTCTGAACTGATTTGGTATTTTAATTCTGAAATTTACACCATTTATGTCTTCATCCCCATTGTTTTTTATATTTGAAATAAATTCAATTTTTCCTCCTCTTTCGCCACCAGAGGATTTTTTTAATGTTAAATCAAGGAATGGCGCTTTTTCAGTAACTAAAATATCTGAAAATTCAGATGTGTTTCCATTATCATCAGTAAAATTTATTAAAAAATATTTCTTCTCTAAATCAAGTTCAGTTGGAATATAGAAATTGTTTAATCCCTTTTTTACATCTCCTTCTCCAATGTATTTTTCACAATTTGCTTTTGTTAAACCACTTAAAAAAACTTCAACTTTCCCATCCATTTCACTATTCAATGATATTAAAATAGATTTACCAAAAATCTTAGAAAAAAGAATGGTTGGCTTTTCAACTCCATTATTTCCACCATTCAAAACAATGTTAAATTCATTTCCAATCATTATGTTTTTTGAAAATTTATTGTTTAAGTTACTTTTTTCCTCAAAATATATTACATATTTGTTGTTTAAAAAATTATTCTCTTCTATTAAATTTCCTTCACATCCATTAAAAAATTTAATAGAATAACTGTTTTCATTGAAATTATTATTATAAATTGAATTATTTGAAGATGAAAACTCAAGAAAAACTCCTCTTTCATTTTTGTTAAATTCATTTTCATAGATTAAAGAACTTGTACCATAGTAAAGATGAATTCCATTTATATTGTTTATATATTTATTTTTATAAATATCATTCTTATTGTAAAAACTATCTCTTAAGAATAAACCATCTTCATTATTTTCAAATAAATTATCA
>JAAYUH010000059.1 GCA_012517755.1 bacterium
AAAAATAGTTTGAAAACAAAAATTTATGGGAAAGATGGTGAAATTTTAAATAATTTGTATGAATATAATGCTGATAGAGTTAAAAAAGCACTTTTTAATTTTCTTGGTAAAGACAGTGAGAGAGTTTTATTTTCAATTCCAGATCTAAAACCACCAGTTAGACCTCCAGTTTTATGTGCAGGGTGTCCTCATAGATCAACTTACTATTCAGTTTTTAAAGTTTTAAGAAAAAATAGAATAAAAGATGCAATATTTCCATCTGATATTGGTTGTTATTCTCTTGGATTAGGACCTCCATTTAACATCGCTGATATTCTCTATTCAATGGGAAGCTCAGTCGGTACTTCAAATGGATTTTCAAAAAGTACAAATCAGAAAGTTATATCATTTATAGGTGATTCAACATTTTTCCATGCAGGAATACCAGCATTAATAAATGCAAAGTATAATAAAAATGAGTTTATTTTAATAATTCTTGATAACAGAACAACTGCAATGACAGGACATCAACCAAATCCAGGTGTAGGAGTTAATGCTTATGGCGATGAAGTATCAATAATAGAAATTGAGGAAATTGTTAAAGGTATAGGAATTGATTTTGTAAAAGTTGTTGATCCATATAATTTAGAAGAGACACAAAAAGTTATTGAAGAAGCACTGAATAAGGATGGAATTAGAGTTATAATTTCAAGAAGAGAATGTTCACTCATTAGAGATGCAAAATTAAGAAAAAAGGGGATATGGCATATTGCAAAAGTTGATGAAGAAAAATGTAGAATGTGTAAAATATGTATCAATCAATTTTCTTGTCCTGCAATATATATAGAAGATGATAAAATAAAAATAGATGAAAAGTTATGTGATGGTTGTGGTGTATGTGTTCAGCTTTGTCCTTTTGATGCAATTGAGGTGAAATAATGAATGAATTTAATATTTTAATTGTTGGTGTTGGAGGTCAGGGTATATTAAAATTAGCAAAAATGATTTGTGAAACATCTATTTTAGAAGGAAAAAATGTTTTAATGAGTGAAATTCATGGAATGGCTCAAAGAGGTGGTTCTGTTTATTCAGAGGTTAGAATAGGGAATGTTTATGGTCCCATAATTGAAAATGGGGAGTGTGATATGATTATCTCTCTTGAACCATCAGAAATATTAAGATATTTGGATAAACTAAAAAAAGATTTGATTATTATCTCAAATAGTGAAATTATAATACCATATACTGTTTCTTTAGGAATTTCAACATACCCAGACATTCAAAAATCTTTTGAAAAATTAAAAGAACTCTCTGAAAAAATTTATATAATTGATGGAAAAATATTGACAAAAGAGAGTGGTTCAAATATAACATTAAACACTATAATGTTTGGATTTTATAGTGCAATTAATCCACTGAATTTCAAAGAAGAATCATTTAAAAAAGTCCTTTATGATAATTTTGAAGGTCCTTTTTTTGAAATTAATCAAAAAGCATATGAACTTGGAAGAAATGAATTTTTAAAATATGTATTAAAATAACAAAAAGGAGGAATAGATGGATAAACATTATTATTTAACACCAGGAAAATTTAAAGGATTAAAAAAACTTGCTGATGAAACAGGAAGATTTAGGATGCTTGCAATAGACCAAAGAGGATCGTTAAGAAAAATGCTATCAAAAGCGACAGGAAAAGATGGTAAAGATATAACTTATCAAGATATGGCATTAGCAAAGTGGCTCGTTATTGATAATCTATCTCCATATTTTTCAGCAACCTTAACCTGCCCTCAATATGGTTTACCAGAGGGAATTAGATTTCTTGATAGAGATTCTGCTCTTCTTCTTGCAATTGAAGAGAGTGGAACAAAAGATGGAGGATATAAAAATAGAGAAAAACTAACAAATATTCTTGATGGATGGAGTGTAGAGAAAATAAAAAGAGCAGGAGCAGATGCTGTGAAACTTCTTCTTCATTATAGACCCGACTCTTCAAAAGAGATAAAAGAGCGCCAGGAAAATATTGTAAAAATGGTTGGGGTTGAGGCAAAAAGATTAGATTTTCCATTTGTTTTAGAACCAATGAGTTTTTCATTTAAAGACGATGAAGTAGAAAATGAAGCAAATTTCATAAGAAGAAAACCAGAAATTGTTGTTAAAACTGTTGAAGAATTTTCAAAAGAGGAGTACGGTGTAGATATTTTAAAACTTGAATTTCCAGTTGACCTCAAATTTGTTGATGAGTTCTCATATGGAGCATTTGATGAAAAAGAGAGAGAAGCAGTTTTTTCAATTGATGATGCTTATGAGTTCTGTGAATCAATAACACAAACATCAAGAGTTCCATGGGTTATACTATCAGCAGGAGTTGATATTGAGGAGTTTCTTATCAATGTTGAAATAGCAAGTGATAGTGGAGCAAGTGGTTTTCTTGCAGGAAGAGCTGTATGGAAAGAATTTACAAAATTTTTCCCAAATATTGCTGATATGAATCTGTGGCTTAAAACAACTGGAGTTGAAAGATATTATAAACTTGTTGATGCATCAGTAAGAGCAATGCCATATTTTGAACATCCCTTATTTCAGAGTTTAGCTAATTTAAGAATAGAAGATGAAGGAGAAGAATGGTATTTGAAATATAAAGATTTTAAAGGAGGAAAATCAAAAGCTAAAGAAAAAGGTAAAGAAGAGTATTAATTAGAATAATATTTTAGATTAACACATTTTGACTTTTAATTAATATTAATTTTTTATGCACCATATTTTTTTAGTTTTTTTGAATGAGCGAGAAGAAGAGAGATAATATCTTCGCCCTTGATTGTTCCAAGTTCACCTTTTAAACACTCTTTTTCTGTGAATCTTTCTGATAATCCTTTAAAAACAAACGGAGAATGAATTAAAAGAGGAACAGGATGAAAAGAGTGAGATTTCATTATTGTAGGAGTAGAATGATCACCTGTTATACATAAGACATCAAAATTTAAAGATAAAATTTCTGGAAGATATGAATCAAACTCTTCAATAACTTTCAATTTGTTCATAAAATCTCCATCTTCACCATATGAATCAGTTTTTTTTATGTGTAAATAGATAAAATCAAAATTTTTATAATTTTTTCTTAGAACATCAATTTCATCTTTAATTGAAAATCCATCAACTTTAACTGTTTCCATCCCAATGAGTTTTGTTAAGCCTTTATACATTGGATAAGTAGCAATTGAAAGAGATTTTAATTTATATATTTCTGAAAAATTTGGAATTATAGGAGGAGTTGAATAACCTCTTAATAAAAGATAATTTCCTTTTTCATTTTTAATTATCTCTCTTACTCTTAACAAAAATTCTTTCAGAACTTCAGATACAATTTTTGCTTTTTCACTTAAAGGTTCAGGTGAAATTACCTCTTTCCCCTCATTTTGAGGATCAGTTTCAAGAATATCACACATATCTTCATTAACTTTTTCATTAAATCTCAATAATATTGATAATCTATATTCTATTCCTGACTTCATAAAAATTTTTACTCCATTTATCTCTTCAATTTCTTTAGTTATCTTTTCTGTTAATTTTTTATTTTCCTCAGTTGATAACCTTCCTGCTCTTCTATCATTTACGATCAATTTCCCATCTTTCTCTTCTACTTTTGCATAATTTGCTCTTATACATATGTCATTTTCTGTTACTTCAAGACCAACTCCAAGTGCTTCAAGTATTCCTCTTCCGATTTCATATTTTAAAGGGTTATATCCAAAAATTGAAAGATGACCTGGTCCACTTCCTGGTGTTATACCAGGAAGAACAGGTATATGCATACCAAGAGCACTTTCTTTTGAAAGTTTATCAAGATTTGGAGTTTTTGCTGCTTCAAGTGGAGTTTTTCCATCAATACTTGGTATATCACCTAATCCATCAAGCACAACAAGTAAAATTTTTGAGTCATTCTTTTCGACTAACTCTTTTAATATATCTATTCTTTCCATCTATCCTCCTATATTATTTTTACACTAATTATCGAATTAATCAATTAAGTAAAAATTTGATAAAATTTAATATTTCCTTAATAATTTTAATTTATCCTATCAATTATGAGAAAGATAAAATTTATAATTTTTACATTATTGATATTGGTTGTGATATTTTCTTTATCAAATAATTCTTTTGCCTGCAATTTATCAATTATTTCAGATAAAAATGAAGTAAATGTGGGTGAAGAGATTAGTGTAACCATTGAAAGAGTCAAAACACATAAAACCTGTGTTTTACCTATTGAAGAGACAGAAATTGAAATCATCAATGGAGAAATTGTTGACGAAGGTAACTGGATAAAAGGAACAAAAGATACAAAAGAAATTGTAGTGAAATTCACTGAACCTGGAACCGGAATTATCAAAGTTATAAGAGATTGTCCTAAGGGTGGATTAATTGTTGAAACAAAAGAGTTTAATGTAGTTAACAATAATTCAACATTAAACACTGAAAAAGAAAATATTTCTAATGAAAAAAATTCAGATATTTTACAAAAAAGTAATATTAATGAATCTAATTCTAATGATGATACTCCAAAAAATGATTTAGAAGAAAGTAATATTGAAAATCTAAATAATAAGACAAAAGATAATACAAATTCTGAAAATTTAAACTCAGACAATAATATTTCAAAAGAATTCCAAAATTATCTTTTTAATCCTCAAACACTTTTATATATAATTCTTATAATACTATCATTAATATTCATTTCACTTAAATTTTACAAATTAAGATTTTTTACTCTTCTTTTTTCTCTTATCATACTTGGCTTTTATTTTGGAGGTTGCCTTTGCCCTGTAAGTTATTTAGGAAAACTATTTGAAGTAGAATTCTTATCAATCCCTTTTTATATTTTTTTAGGTTTAATAATTTTTATATCAACAGTTACTATATTTAAAGGTAGAGTTTTTTGTGGCTGGGTTTGTCCTCACGGTGCTATTCAAGAATTTTTATATAAAATCAAAACAAAAAGATTTGAAAAAATTGAAAAATATCTTAAATATTTGAAGTATTTTATCTTAGCAATTGTTCTATTTTTATCTTTCATTTATTCTAAAAACTATTTTTGTAATATTTATCCATTTAAGGTCTTATATAATTTCAGTGGGGCTGGTGCAATTCTAATTTTTTTAATTTTAATTCTTATTTTTTCGATCTTTATCTACAGACCATTCTGTAGATTTTTCTGTCCATTTGGAGCATATCTTGGAATTATCTCAAGGTTAGGTGAAAAACTTGGTTTGAATAAGAATATAATATCTAATGAATGTATAAAATGCAAAAAATGTCTTAAAGAATGCAACTCTAAATCAATTTATGAAGGAGATGAATTTTATAAAATTGATACAAAGGAGTGTTTTGTTTGTGGAGATTGCAAAGAAATTTGTCCAAAAAAATCCGAATGTTAACATGGTGTCTGACACCAAAATGATATTTATTTTCCTATACAGAAATTACTGAAGATTTCATTAATTGTATTTTCGTCAAACTCTTCACCAATAATAAGTTTTAAATTCTTAATACTATCTTGTAAATTTATAGATATTTCATCTAAAGTTAGTTTGTTATCTAAAATCTCTTTTAATAAATTTTTTGCTTGAAGTAATAAATTTTTTTCTCTTAGAGTTATATAAAAAATTTCATTTAGTTTTGGTTTATTTTGATAATTTTCTGTTATTTTTATTTTTAAATTATCAATTCCTTCTTTGGTTAAACAGGAAATCGATAATAAATTTTTTCCAATGAGTTTTTCTAAATCTCCATTCTTAAATGCAGATGGTAAATCATTTTTGTTTAAAATAGGAATAAAATTTTTATCTTTAACCTTTTCTATTGCATAAAAATCATCTTCATCTAAAGGAACAGATTGATCGAAAAGTAGAAGAATAATTGAAGATGAAGATAAAGCTTTTTCACTTCTCTCTTGAGCAATTTTGTCAAGACTATTTTTTATTTTTCTTATAACTCCTGCTGTATCTATTATTTCAATAGGAACTCCTTCTATATATATTTTCTCTTTAATAACATCCCTTGTTGTGCCTGGAATTTCTGAAACAATAACTCTTTCTTCTTTCATTAAAATGTTAAAAAGTGAAGATTTTCCAACATTTGCTTTTCCAAAAATGGTTAATTTTATTCCTTCTATAAAAGATTTTTCATCTTCATATTTTGATAAAATCGTTTCAATCTTCTTTAAATTCTTAGCTAATATTTCCTGAATTTCATCCTCTCTTACTTCTTCAACATCATCAGGAAAAGAGATTGAACCCTCTATTTTTATTCTCAATGTATTTAAATCTTCGATTACTTCTTTTACTTTTTTTGTTAACTTACCTTCAAGTGTATTTATTGATGATTGAAGTTCATATAAATCACTCGAAAAAACAATCTTATTTATAGCTTGCGCAGAAATAAGATCAATTTTACCATTTAAAAATGCTCTTTCTGTAAATTCACCTGGTTTAGATAAACTTCCTCCATATTCAATTATTGTTGTTATTATTCTATCTATAAGAACTGGAGAAGAAAAGGTTTGAATTTCAACAACATCTTCGCCAGTATAAGAATTTGGGGATTTATAAAAAATTGTTATTGAGTCACCAAGGCTATTTCCATTATTATCATAAAGAAAAAAATGATAGGCAAATCTTGGCTTAATCTCTATCTCTTTTTTTATCAGTTTCTTTAAAATATATAATGAATTAGAGCCTGAAATTCTAACAACTCCAATTGCCCCAAAACCTTTAGGAGTTGATATATTGACAATTGTCTCATTCTCCATTTTTATTTTTTAATGCAACAACTACTCTCCTATTTGGTTCTTTACCAATTGAATATGTGTAAACAGAAGCATTTTGTGAAAGTGATGTATGAATAATTTTTCTTGCCATTGCACTCATTGGTTGTAAAATTTGATCTTTTCCAGTTTTTTTTGCTTTTATTGCAGCTTCAATAGCAAGATTTTTCAAATAATCTATCTGCTTCTGTTTATATCCACCAATATCAATAATGAACAATCTATCATCATTGAAATTTCTATGTAAAATTGAGTTTAGTAAATATTGTAATGTTGCTAATACTTTTCCCTGTTTTCCTA
>JAAYUH010000060.1 GCA_012517755.1 bacterium
ATACTTCAGATAAACAATCCATATATGACAGTTAATGGAGTAAAAAAAGAGATAGACCCAGGAAGAGGAACAGTACCAGTAATAATAAAAGGGAGAACTCTTGTACCTATAAGAGCAATAATAGAAGAGATGGGAGGTACAGTTGATTGGGATGGAGATGAAAGAAAAGTAACTATTAAATTTAAGAATAAAACTATAGAACTATGGATAGATAAAAAAATAGCAAAAGTAGATGGAATATCAAAAGAGCTTGATGTACCTCCTATGATTCTAAATGGTAGAACTATGCTTCCTCTAAGATTTGTAACAGAGGAGTTAGGTTGCACTGTAAATTGGGAGGATAAAACAAAAACAGTAACTATAACTTATAAAAAAGAATCTCAACAGATTATAGATAAAATATCTTCAGAGGGAGAAAAAATATTTTCAACATCTGGAGGCGAACTTATTCTTTCAGATGGAACAAAGCTCTCTGTTTCTCCAAATTCATTTTCAAAAGATACAAAAGTAACTTTAAAATCAATAATAAATCCATCTTTTTCATCTATTGATACCTTAGGTTTTGAAATAACAGGACTTAAGGACCTCAAAGGAGAAATAACTCTATATGTAAATGGAGAGAAGAACTTAAAAAATGAAGAGTTGAATATCTTTGGTTATGATTTTGATAATGATGAGAAGATTGATTTTAATTACAATTATGAACCAAGTAGTGGTCTTGTAACAATTAAAATATCTCCTTTATCTTATATATATAAAAATTTTAATTTTATTCTTTCAACTAAATTTATTGAATCATATTCAAAGATTTTAGGATTTAAAGAAAAATTATCAGTTTATGTTGGCTGGGTTCCATATTATACAGCGAAGAGTAGCGAAAAAATCATAAGAACACCATACTATGCACAAATTGGCGGTTCCTGTGCTTCAACCTGTGCACAGATGCTCTTAAAGAAAAGTGATTATGATGTAGAGCTTTTTAATGTACTTAAAAGTGTTCAAGCAAGCGATACAGACTTTGGATTGGGTGCATATAAGTATGCAGATGATCTGAAAGATTACTTATCCGCAAAAACAGGATATCCTGTTATCCATATACCATATTTTGGCATACCACATCTCAAGTGGAAAATTCTTGGAGAACTTGATAAAGGTCATCCTGCAATTTTGAATTTAGGCGAACATGTTATTCTTGTAGTAGGATATACAGATAACGGAAACTCTATCATTATTCATGACCCTCAAGATTTTTCACCTGCAAATAATGAAAATGGTACAATGTATACAGTAAGAAGTTGGGATTGGATTAAAAATAGACATAAGTCTACCAGAGAAAAGTACTATATTCTCTATGCAGATGGCCCATTTGCAACAGGCACCAATGTCACAGTTGAATGCCCTGGTAAGAGTGAGAGTGGTGGAATGCAAGGAGGAGATCTATCCTTCTATACATATAATAAAAATACTAATACATATTTCGCAAAATATGGATTGCAGATTAAGCCATCTTCTGAGGATGGGTACATATGGACTGATGCCGGTAGGTATGATGTAGACTACATTGGAACAGATGCTGAAATTCTGAGATTGTCTATTCCTATTTTTAATGCTTCTGACAAGAATAGAAATGCTGAACTAAAAGTAGCTGTTGAGGAAGATAATGGTAGTGGTGCACCAGGAAAAACTATTGCCTCATTTGAGCAGAATTATTCAATAGAAGCTGCAAAATTAAACACAGAAACCAAAGCTACTTACGAATACGACTTTAAATCTGAGGACATTAGAATCTTAAGTCTTAGTGATAGTAATGGAAAACAAAA
>JAAYUH010000061.1 GCA_012517755.1 bacterium
CATTAGCAAAAAATATCAAAGAGGTCCAAAAAGAGATAAAAGATATTATCCCTGATAAGCCAGTTATTCTTCTTACAAACTCTTCTCTTCTATATCTCGATGAAGTAAGAAAAGATATTTTAAGTTTTGATATCATTGATGCAAAAATAGATGCAGTTGATGAAAAGATTTTTAAAAAGATCAATAAACCCCTTAAATCTATTAAAATTGAAAACATTCTGACAGGTATAAAAAAATTAAAAGAGGAATTTAAAGGAAAACTCCACATTCAAATTATGATAACAGATATAAATTATAATCATATCGGAGAAATCAGTGAATTCGTGAATGAAATCAAACCCAACGAGGTTCATTTAAATACACCAACAAGAGAACCCTGGAAAAAACCTCTTCCTCCTCAAAAACTTACACCTTTAAAAAAATATTTCAAAGATTTAAAAGTTCGCACCCCATATGATTAGTTTTTACACATTCCATGTTAAATTTGGGTCAGGCCTAAATTTAACATTTTAAAAGTTCGCACCCCATATGATTAATTAACTTTTTTCAATAAATCTTCAAATCTATCTAACAAATTTTCATCCAAAATTTTTTCAAATTCTTTCAACCATTGTTTTACATAATTTTTATTAAAATCTCTGTTTTTTATTAAAACATTTTTAATATCTTCTAAATCTCTTGGCCTTCCAGAAATTATTTTATGAATAATTAAATCCTCTAAAGATGAAAAATTGACATATTTTTTCCCTATTTTTATCTTCTTAACTCTTTTCAATGCTTCTTTCTCGTAATCTGAAAATGAAAAAATGAAGTCAACTCTAAAATCACTTTCTCTATCATAAGTTGGTAAAACATAGGTATCTTTTATAAAATCTTTGATATTATTTATTGAAGGCATTAAATTTATTTCATTTATTGCTTTTAATAAAATATCATATAAGTCTATATCTAAACCTATGGTTATGTCTATATCTTTTGTTAGTCTCGCTTCTCCATAAATAAGAACAGCTTGCCCTCCAATAATCATATAGGGAATTTTATATTTATCTAAAATTTTTGCAATTTTAATTATTAACTTTTCTAATTCCATTTATTGTCCTTGCATATTTTATATCAATTTCTACCCCTTCTAATGTTGGTTTAAATTTATCCAATTTTTTTGAAAATTTATATAGTTCATTTACAATTTTAAAATTTTTCTTTATATCAACCTTAGAATTTCTAATTAAATCTTCTTCAAATTCTTCCCATTTCTTTTTATCCTTTATCATATCTAAATTTTATCATATTTTAATCACTATAATGTTATAATTTGAATATGAAGAAAATTTTTTTAATATTAATTTTATTACTTTTTATTTTATTTACATTTGAAACTTATTCTAAAAGTGAAAGAATTTTAATTGTACATATTGAAGGAGAAATTGAGCTTGGCCTTTCAAAATATGTTGAAAGAGCATTAAAAGATCTTGATGGTGTAAAAGGAGTAATTTTTGTAGTAGATACATTTGGTGGAGCCGTTGATGCAGCAACTCAAATTAGAGATAAAATTTTAGAATTAAATTCAAAGAATATATTAACAATTGGATGGGTAAAAGGGAGAGCATGGTCCGCTGGTGCATTAATTACTCTCGCAAATAGAAAAATAGTTTTTTCAAAAGGTGGAAGCATGGGAGCCGCAGAGCCAATTCCAGCAGAACCAAAAACAATCTCTGCTCTCAAAGGAGAATTTGAATCAACCTGTGAAGCAAATGGAAGAGATCCTTTAATTGGTGCTGCTATGGTTGATAAAGAGATTGAGATTGAAGGGGTTGTTAAAAAGGGCGAGATTCTAACATTATCAAAAGATATGGCAAAAAAACTTGGATTTTCTGATTTTGAGGCAGATTCAATAGAGGAAATTTTAAAAGAGTTTAATCTAACTAATTATGAGGTAATTGACATCAATGTTTCAATACCTGAACAAATTGCGAGATTCATTACACAAAGTGCAGTTCGGGAAATTCTACTAATAGTTGGTTTTCTTGGATTAATTATTGAAGCAACAACACCTGGATTTGGAATTCCAGGAACAATGGGAATAATTTCCCTCGGTTTATTTTTTGGAGGTCATATGATAGCAGGAATAGGAAACTGGTTTTATGTAGTTTTATTTATTCTTGGTTTAGTTCTTCTTTTAGTTGAGGTATTTTTAATACCAGGCTTTGGAATTGCAGGTATATCAGGAATAATATTAATTTTTGTCTCTACCTTCCTTACCCTTGGAGGAGGAGCAAAAGCACTTTATTCAATTGGAATTGTTGCAGTTATTTTACTGATTTTATTTATAATTCTTCTTCTCCTTTTCCCAAAACTTCCTATATGGAAAAAATTCGGACTTAAAGAAAAACTTGAAACTGAGAAAGGTTATACTTCATACACAAAAATTGATGAACTTATTGGAAAAAAAGGTGTTGTTATAACAACCTTAAGACCTTCAGGAACAATTGAAATAGATGGTAAAAAGTATGATGCTCTTTCGCTTGGTGAATTTATTGAAAAGGGTGAGAAAATAAAAGTTATAAAAGTTGAAGGTGGTAAAATTATAGTAGAAAAAACTTAAAATGAGACAAAGGTGCCTGACACTAAAGTCTCATCTTAAAAATTTAAGGAGGTAACAATGGGTTTAGGACTTTTGGTTACAATTATAATTATCGTCATAGTTTTAATTATACTCTTCACATTCATTCCAATTGGCTTATGGATTGCATCAATAGCAGCAGGTGTTCCAGTGGGATTAGTTAATTTAATTGGAATGAGATTGAGAAGGGTAATCCCTGCAAAAATAGTATTGCCACTTATAAAAGCAACAAAAGCGGGATTAAAGGTTTCTGTGGATAAACTTGAAGCACATTATCTTGCAGGTGGAAATGTTGATAGGGTTATTGATGCCTGGATTGCTGCTGAAAGAGCAGGAATTCCACTCTCTTTTGAGCGAGCTGCAGCAATAGATTTAGCAGGTAGAGATGTTCTTGAAGCAGTAAGAATGAGTGTTAATCCAAAAGTAATAGAAACACCAATTATTGCAGCAGTTGCAAAAGATGGAATTGAACTTAAAGCAAAGGCACGAGTAACTGTTAGAGCAAACATAGATAGACTTGTCGGAGGAGCAGGAGAAGCAACAATAATTGCAAGAGTTGGAGAAGGCATAGTTACAACAATTGGCTCTGCTGAAACTCATAAAGAGGTTTTGGAAAATCCTGATAGAATTTCTAAAACCGTTCTCGAAAAAGGGCTTGATACTGGAACAGCATTTGAAATACTTTCAATTGATATTGCAGATGTTGATGTTGGTCAAAATATAGGGGCAAAGTTAAGAATTGACCAGGCAGAAGCAGATAAAAAGATCTATCAAGCAATGGCAGAACAAAAAAGAGCAATGGCAGTAGCAAGAGAACAAGAGATGAAAGCGTTAACTCAGGAGATGAGAGCAAAGGTTGTAGAAGCTGAGGTAGAGATTCCAAAAGCAATTGCTTTTGCATTCAAAGAGGGGAAACTTGGCGTTTTCGACTATTATCAACTTAGAAATATTCAAGCAGACACTTCAATGAGAGAATCAATCTCAAAAATATCTGAGGAAGAGAAAAAAGAGGAAGAAAAATAAATGAACATCCTAACGATACTGATAATTTTATATATCATCTTCTATTTTATTCTTGCAATTATAAGTTCTACCAGTCAAAGAAAAAGAAGAGAAAGGATGAAAGAATCAATTCAGGAAGAAAAAATCTTAAAACAAGAGGTAAAAGAAAAAGAGGTGCCTCTTAAAGAAGAGTATAAAGAAATTGAAGAAAAAACTTTAGAACAGGGATTTGAAGAAAAAGTTAGCAAATTAGAAATACCGATAAGAGAGTATAAGACTCCTCCTGAAGAGAGAAAAGCAATACCTGAAAAAGAAAAGGGAGTTCCTGAAAAAGAAGCTGCTTATTATGAATATCAAGAGGCATCACCAAAATTAAAAAAAATCTTGACTTTCTCAAAAAATGATATCTTAAGAGGAGTTATCTTTAAGGAAATCCTCACCCCGAAATTCAAAAAATAGTTAACAATGTAGACAGTCTACTTCGTACACTAAAATAATAAAGGGCTGGGTTATCCCAGCCCTTTACTTTTCACTCAGCCCTTTATCTGTTACACTGATTTACTAATTAGCAATCTTAATTGAAATTCTTGTTACTCTATCATCAAAGATTATATGATATCTACCTGATGAATAGAAATCTATTATTAAATGATATCTTGTATCTGCATATTCACCCCAGAAGTGGTTATTGGTTCTTGTATATCTTCTGAATGGCATCCATCCAGTATCATATCCTTTAGATGGAATTGCTACTCTCCATCTTGGTGCAAGAGGTGTAACCAAATCAATATAAATTCCTGCACCTGATTTAGTATCAAAGAAACAAGTACTATCAACTTCAAACTCTACATGCAATGTGCCATTACCTGATATAGAGCATGTTGTATTAGGAGAATCTGGGTCATTAACAGTTATACTACCTTCAACCTCCCATCGTGTAAATTTATAGCCAGTTGTAGGGTTTGCAGTAATGCTGTATACACCAGGCGTTTTAGAGGTTGTATCTCCATCATTGTATCTTACACTATCAAATGTTATTGTTCCAGTATTTGGAGGAAGAGTATCAAAGGTAATAATACAGCTAATTTCATAGTGGAGGATTGTACCAGAAGCCCCTATAGCAAAGATATCATTTGGACCACTTCCCCAGACAGCATAAAGATCATTTATGGTGCCACTATCCATAGAACTCCAACTTGTACCATTATAGTGAAGAATTGCACCAGTGTATCCTACAGTATATACATCATTTGAAGCACTCCCCCATACGCCAAGAGAGGTGTTTATGGTACCACTATCCATAGAACTCCAACTTGTACCATTATAGTGAAGGATGGTACCAGCATATCCTATGGCAAAGACATCATTTGGGCCATTACCCCAGACACTAAGTAGGTAATTTGTGGTACCACTATCCATAGAACTCCAACTTGTACCATTATAGTGGAGGATAACGCCATCATCCCCCACAATAAAGACATCATTTGGACCACTACCCCAGACACAACGAAGGTAATTTGTAGTACCACTATCCATAGAACTCCAA
>JAAYUH010000062.1 GCA_012517755.1 bacterium
AGCAATACCACCTTTTTTAACTTTCTCAAAAACTCTTTCTATTCCAATTACTATTCTTTCTATACCTTTGTTAACTCCTTCCCCGAGATGTGAACCTGGATGGATAATTGTAAAAGGAATTTTTAATGAGTTACATCTTTCTAAATCATCAATTAAAGCATCTATTGATTTTTCAAAAATCTCTTCAGTTGGAGATGCAAGATTAATCAAGTATGAAGTGTGAGCAACGACTTTCTTAATTTTTACCTTATTAAGGTTATTGAAATATTCTTCTATTTCTTCTTTCTCATAAGGTTTTGCTTTCCATTGTCTCTGATTTTTTGTAAAAATCTGAATTGCTTTACATCCAATTTTTTCACCATTCAGAGGAGCATTTTTTACTCCACCTGCTATTGAAACATGTGCACCAAGTAGTCCCATAAATAAATTATAATATAAATTTGAGAAAAAAATTTTTTAGAGAAGAGTTGAAAAATATAATAGTTTTATATAATATAATATTAAATGAAAAACACGAAAAGAGAGAAAAAATTTTCAAACAAAACGATTGAAAGACTTGCTTTATACTATGAAATTTTAATCACTCTACCTTTTAAAAAAAAGTATATTTCAAGTGAAGAAATAGGTAATCTTGCAGGTGTTTCTCCTTCAACAGTAAGACAGGATTTTTTATATTTCAATGAAATAGAGGGAAAAGCAAAGATAGGGTATGAAGTAACGAAATTAAAAGAGGCATTGAGAAATATTTTTAAATTAAATTCAAAAACTCATGTAGTTATAGTTGGGGCAGGTAGTTTAGGTCAGGCAATTGCAGGATATGATTCTTTTAAAAAAAGCAAAGTTGTTTTTGATTCATTTTTTGACAACAACCCAAATAAGATTGGAAGATTATTTAAAGGTATTTTTGTAAGAGATATAAAATATTTAAAAGATTACCTTAAAGAAAACAGAAGAATTAAAATAGTAGTTATATGCGTACCACCAAAAGAGGCTCAAAGTATTGTAAATTTGGTTGTTGATTCAGGTATTAAAATTATATGGAATTTTTCACCAACAATATTGAAAGTTCCCTCAGATATTCTTGTTGAATATGAACATATTGGTGTGAGTTTCTATAGATTATTATTTAAAAGAAAAACTATTAAAAAAGAGATAAAATGAAAATTCCACCTATTACGCTTATTAGGAAAGATTATGAATCTTTGAAAAATAAAGTTAAACTTTTAACTTCAGAAGAAGTTAGTGAAATTATTTTAATGCAATCAGTTGAAGGTCATGCACATAATGGACATGGAGAATTCAATGGTAAGAAATATGTTGATACAACTTTAAATGATATAGTTTTTTCATTAGGATATGATCAATTTGCAGTAAGAAGCGCAAGGCAGGGTTTAATAGATGAAATTTATGATTTTGTTGATAGAGTATTAAAAGGTGAAAAAATTGATAGATTGTTAAATAAAAAAGGTGATCCAATTTTAAGAGTTCCTATATTTAACTATCTTGAGATAAATCCAAAAGATGTTCTTTTAGGGCTTTATCTTGGAGGTCATATGGATAATTATGAAACAAGAAGAGAGGTTGAAAAAATATACAACATTGAAATTGGTGGAGGTAAAAACTACCTTGTTGATTTTGAAGTAATGGAAAAATTAAATATTGATGCTGAATACCTTGCTCATGAAAATAATGAAGATAAGATGGAATATTATAGAAAAGCAGGATTGTTACTTGATATAAATGAAGATAATTATGAGGAATTTTTATATCATCCAACTATAAGATTTCAATATATTAGACAAAAAAAGGGAACTGGTGTTTCAGATGATCTTGCTCTTCTATTTGGAGGGAAACTCTATTCAAAATCTGTTGCTCTTGGTATTTATCTTGCAGATGCAATTGATACTCTTGATAAGTACACCACAAAGTTTTGTGAACAGGATTTTGAACTTGCAAAAATGATCGAAGAAAGTGGAATATTAAAAATAGATAATAATGATATATATAAATTTATTTTTTTAATAATAAATCCATACAAAGATTATCCTGATTCATCTCAGAGATATTTCCTTGAAATAAATGATAAATATAATATAACTCCTCTTGAGGCACATCTTATGTTTATTGATGGTATAAAACCACCAGAATTTGAGGTCTCTTTTGAAAGAGAATTGAACTATGTGATTTACAATTATGTTGAAGAAAAGTTGAGAAGTGTTTGATAATATAATAGGTCAGGATATACCAAAAAAGATTTTAATTAATATCGTAAAAACAAAGAAAATTCCAAACTCTTTTCTTTTTTATGGAAAAGAGGGAATTGGAAAATTACTTGTAGCAAAAGAGTTTGGTAGAGAAATTAATGAATATAAGGAAAAAGAGTTTGTAAAAGATATATATATTATTGAAAATGATAAGAGTATTGGGATTGATGATATAAGAAAGGCAAAAGAGTTAAGTTTCATAAATCCAGAAAGAAATTACAAAGTTATAATAATAAATGATGCTCATAATCTAACTCAAGAGGCTTCGAATAGTTTCTTAAAAGTTCTTGAAGAACCCTCAAAAAGAACCATTTTTATTCTTATAACCCAATTTCCAGAAAAACTTTTAGAAACAATAAAATCGAGATGTTTTAAAATACATTTTTCGCCTATCAATAGAGATTTGATAAAAGATTTCCTAAGTAAAAAAATAGAAGATGTTGATAAAATTGATCTCTTATCAAGAATTTGTGACGGAAGTTTTAAAAAAGCTCTTTTTATGACAGATGAAGAATATTTCATAAAAAGAAAAAAAAGAATTTTGGGTTTTTTATCTTTTTTAAAAAGAGAAAAACCATATATTGAGTTTTTAAAAGAAGTATCATCAGAAGAAAATATAAGAGAAGTAATAATATTTTATGAAGAGGTTATTTCTGATATGATAGTTATGAAAAGAAGTACAGATGAGTCTCTTGTTTTAAATATTGATTTTCTAAAAGATCTCTATGAAACACAAGTTCTGTTTTCTATTGAAAATTTGTTAAAAACAGGAGAACTACTTTTTGATTTTGAGAAGAAAATAGAATATAATATTAATTTGGCACTTTCATTAAGAGAGCTTCTTTTGGGAATATTAGAATTAACTGGAGGTCTTTATGTATAGATATATATTTGTCAAACTTATTTATCTTGATAAAAGGAATTATCTTTGTGAAATTGATCAAGACATTGATTTGAATAAGTATGAGAAAGTAGTAATCGAGAGGGATAAATGTGAAGAGGCTGGAGAAGTAAGGTCTGATATTTTTGAAACAGAAGAGAGAAAAGAGTCGATTTGTAAATTTATAAGGATTTTAAATAAAGAAGATGAAAAAAATTTATGCGATAATGTCGGTTTAGAAAAAAAAGCATTAGAGATTTGTAAAACAAAAGTTGAAAAATATGGATTAAATATGAATTTAATCCTATCCCATTACTCTCTTGATAGAAAGAAATTGACCTTCTACTTTACATCAGATTCAAGAGTTGATTTTAGAAATCTTGTAAAAGATCTTGCGTCAACCTTTAAGACAAGAATTGAATTGTGGCAAATAGGACCAAGGGATGAAGTTAAAATAGTTGGTGGACTTGGAGATTGTGGCAGAGAATTATGCTGTTCAAGGTTTTTATCTGACTTCAAAACTATAACTCTTGAGATGGCAAGAAAGCAAAGTTTAAATGTTAATCCAAATAAAATTTCTGGTATTTGTGGAAGATTAAAATGTTGTTTATATTATGAACTTCCAATTTATGAAGAACTTGAGAATTCTTATCCCTCAATTGATGAAGAGGTTGAAGTTGAAGATAAAAAAGGAAAAGTTTTTTCAATATCTCCATTCAAAGGAACTGTTTTTATAGAATTTCAAGATGGAATGCAAAAAGAATATAAACTCGAAGAGATAAAACGTTTAAAATAATGGAATTGGGTCTTGCAATAACATATTTTAATATGGTGGGCCTCTCTGGACTCGAACCAGAGACCTCATCCTTATCAGGGATGCGCTCTAACCAACTGAGCTAGAGGCCCTTATCCATATTATAAAAATTTTTATTCTATTGTCAAGTTAATTGAGTTTCTTCGTAAATATCTGGAAGAGAGAAGAAACTTATAATTTCAAATATTACCCCAACGAGAATAATTATAAATCCTACACCAAATAATATAGTCAAAATAGATCCAATAAAAATAAGAATTCCTGCAGTTTTAAAATTGTCAATCTTAATTTTTTCAACTAATTTATCAAAGCTACTTTTTGTGAAATATCCAGCAATAACAAAAATTACCCAAGCGATAGCAAGAATCAAAACAAGTATCCAAATCTTACTTCCAATTATGGTAAGAAATTCTTTTATTTTAGGGAAACCTCCAAAACGATTAAACTCTCTTATCCCAAAATCATTAAATCCATTCCAATTGTTAAAATTTTCAAATTTATCAAGATTTTTAACCACAGCATTAAAGAAAAAGATAATTGAACCAATAATTGCAGTAACCCCAGATACAAAATATAGAATTATTGAAATTAAATAATTTGTGAATATAGGTTTATCTTTTACTTTGTCTGAAATTTCTTTTATAGCAATTGCTGTAAGTATGAAACCCACAATTGATAAAATCCAACCAATAACTGGAATAATAAAACAAAGTATAAATATTGCTCCTAATCCACCTAAAATCTTAGGCTGTTTAAGTTCCATAAAAACCTCCTTATAAATAAATCTGTAAATATATACTATATATCACATATAATTGTTACAAAATTAATATCTTAGTAAAACTCCTATGCCACCATTTAAATCGAGTTTTTTTGCTAAATCTTTATGAATTATATATAAATCACTTTTATATTTTTCTGCTAAATTATGAATGTTAAATCTCAAATCATCAATATCAAATTCTTTTGAATTACATATTGGGCAAATTTCTTTTTCCATAAAAATATAAGAACAATTTTTACAAATATTAACCAATTTACTAAAATTTTCAGATAATACAATTCTATTAACTCTTCCATCTTGAATGAATTTTAATGAAGCGAAGCTTCCAACAGCTGCGAGATTTCCTGTAGATGCTCTTTCTAAAAGTTCATTTAAAATTTTTTCTTCCTCATTCATTTTTATTTCTTCTAATTTTTCAATTGATATATTTAAAATATCTTGAAATGTTGCATTAGAAGGAGTTACAAGTTTTGAAAAAATATTTGAATTTGGTTCAATATTCAGAAATTCATCTATATTTTCTTCACTATCAGAAGTAACGAAAATAGTTTTTAGGCCTTCACTATTTTTTAAAACATTCATCTTGAACTCTTTTAAAATTTTATTTATTTGTAGATTATATCTTTTTTTATATGCATCTTTTAGGGTTCCACCTCCTATGGCACCAACTGTAACATCTCCCTTAGGAACAGAAGGTGGCATTAAATGTTTTCTTCTCCAAGAAGATGTATCAATTGATGGTACAGTTTGTATAATTCCACTCTCCTTATAAAGATTTATTTTATAAAATTCAAATTTTTTCAATGATATATTTACAATACCAAAATCTGGGTTTTCAATTATTGCCCAATAAAATTGGTAAAGATTTGGAAAACCAAAGTATATTTCATTTCTTAAAGGAAAATTATAAAAATATTCATAAACCTTCTTTGGAGTTGAAAAAATAAAAAGAGATTTCCCTTTTATTCTTATTGTTTCTAAATGATTTAATAGATTATTTTTTGATTCTAAAAAATAATTTAAGTCCTCTTTTTTAATTTTATTTGATAGATTATCAATTCCATTTTTGGCAAAACTTAATAGTTCATTTTTATAAGATGAAACATTAATATTTGAATAAAAAGATATACCTTTTTCATCTTTAAATTCTGTAAGTTCCTTAAACTTCTCATAAATCATAATAGCCACCTCCTTATATTTTCTTAATTTAATTTTAACATATAAGAATTTATAATATAATTAAAATTAATAAAGATTAAACTCAGGAGGAAAATATGGAAAAAGGTAAATTTTATGGAATAATAACACCAGTAATAACTCCTTTTAATGATGATGGAGAAATTGATTTCAAAGGTTTCGAAATTCTCTTAAATTTTTTAAAAGACAAAGTTGATGGAATTTTTGTAAATGCTACAACTGGAGAATTCACATCTTTAAGTTTAGATGAAAAAGTAGAGATTTTAAAATTTGTAAAAAATACAGTAAATTATAAGGTTAAACTTTTCTCTAATATTACATCTACTTGTTTTAAAGATGTTGAAAAATTAATAGAGGTTTCAAATAATCTTAATTATGATGCAATTGTTATAATACCTCCCTTTTTTCTTATTCCAGATACAAAAGGACTAAAAAATTATTTCCAATCAATTTTAAAAATTACTGAAATTCCACTTTTAATTTATAATATTCCTTCTAATACTGGATATTCTTTACAAGTCGAAATAATTAAGGATTTAGCACTTTTAGAAAAAAAATTGATTGGTGTTAAAGCAACAATCGATAGTTTAAACTATCTAAAAGATTTGATACTTTTAATTAAATCACAAAGAGAAGAATTTTCAGTTTTAACAGGATTTGAATCCTATTTAGTACCTAACCTTATTTCAGGAGGAGATGGAGGAATTGTTGCCCTTTCAAATTTTGCTCCAGATTTAATGAAAAAGGCTATTATTGATTTTGAAAATAAAGATTTTGATTCATTGAATGAAACTCATAGAAGAATATTAAAACTCTCTGAGATTTATAAAAATTCATCATCATTTGCTGGTGCTATTAAAATATCATTAAATCTACTTGGTTTCCCAATAAAAAGAAAAGTTAGA
>JAAYUH010000063.1 GCA_012517755.1 bacterium
AACGGTCAAGAAGCTTATGAACTTTATGTACAAAAGAAACCTGATATTATAATGACAGATATTCATATGCCTATTTTAAATGGAATTGAGTTTGTGAAAAAAGTGCGAGAAACTGATAAAACAACGCCAATTATCATGATTACAGCATATACAGATAAAGAGTATTTATTCCAAGCAATTGAGCTTAAAATGGAGAAATATATAGTAAAACCAATCGAACTTGATGTACTTTTTGAGGTTTTTAAAAAGTGTCTTGATACGATAGCTTTTAATAACAATATCCTTTTAGGAGTAGATATTAATTACTCTTATGATTATGATAAAAAAGAGTTAAAATATAAAAAAGAAATAATACTTTTAAACAAAGAAGAGCTTAGTTTTTTTGAACTTTTAATCCAAAATCAAAATAGAATGGTAACTTATGAAGAGTTACAAACTAAAGTTTGGATTGATGATATTATGACTGATAGCGCACTTCGTTCGCTGGTTCGAAATCTGCGTAAAAAACGGGATCGTTCAAAATTTTGTGTCAAACAGGTAAAATAAACAATACCAAAGGACACAAAGATGAAGATAGAAATAGATGTAGAGCAATTTGCTCGTGATATAAAAGCTGGTAAAAGTATCGGTGGAGCAAATGGCGCATTAGGTTCTTTAATAAAACAATTAACAGAAGCTGCACTTGCAGCTGAAATAGATTCACATCTTGCTCAAGATTTGAGTAGTAATAGAAAAAATGGATATAGTTCAAAGACTATGAAAAGTGATCATGGAACATTTGAACTTGATGTTCCAAGAGATCGAAATGGTAACTTTGAGCCTGAAATTGTAAAGAAAAATCAAACTAGTATTACAAGTGAAATTGAAGATAAAATATTATCTTTATTTGCATTAGGTAATAGTTATTCACAAATAGCTAAACATATAGAAGATTTTTATTGTGTAGGCTTCTCAAAAGCCACCATAAGTGCAGTAACTGATAAAATCATACCAATGCTAAATGAATGGAAAGTTCGTCCATTAGAAGCTGTATATCCATTTGTATTTCTTGATGCAATTCATTATAAAGTAAAGGAAGATGGTAAATATATTTCTAAAGCTTTTTATACTGTTCTTGGAGTTAAACTTGATGGTAAAAAAGAAGTATTAGGACTTTACTTGAATGAAAGTGAAGGTGCAAAATTTTGGCTACAAGTATTAACTGATTTACAAAATCGTGGTGTACAAGATATTTTAATAGCTTCAGTTGATGGGTTAAAAGGCTTTCCCGAAGCTATAAACTCTGTATTTCCAAATACTGAAGTACAACTTTGTATAGTTCATCAAATAAGAAATTCACTAAAATATGTAGGTTCTGCAAATCAAAAACAATTTGCGAAAGAATTAAAATCAGTTTATCAATCTTTCACAAAAGAAGAAGCCCAATTAGAACTTGATAAATTAGAAGAAAAATGGGGTAAAAAATATCCTATAGTTTTTACTTCTTGGAGAAATAAATGGGAAAATTTAACAGTATATTTCCAATACCCAGAAGATATAAGAAGAGTAATTTATACAACAAATATAATAGAATCAGTTCATAGACAATTTAGAACTTTAACTAAGACAAAAGGGGCATTTCCTAATGATGATAGCTTGTTAAAATTACTGTTTATGGGAATAAAAAATGCTCAAGAGAAATGGACAATGCCAATAAGAAATTGGAGCTTAACAATTTCACAACTAGCCATCCACTTTGATGGACGGCTTGATGATGCTTTAAATTTATGATAGAATTTTAGGAATTATCTAGGCTGACACAGAATGATGAACACTACCTAAAAAACTTCCAACGGATATAATATTTAATCTTTCAGGTATTGGTTACCGCTTTGTATAAAATATTTTTTTTACTTTTATGCTTTGTAAATTTATCCTTTTGCCAAGATTATATTGTCCCAAAATTCGAATTTAGAAAAGATGAAAGTTCTAATAATCTAGCCCAACAACTACATCCAAAATCCCACATAAATATCTTTTTGCCTTCTATTCCTTACTCATATATCGCAAAAGCCACAAATTCAGGATTAATTCGTTCTTATGATAATGAACAAACTTGGGTTTATGAACTTGCAAAATCCCATCAACAAATTGATGATTTTACATATATCTTTGAATTAAGAAAAAATCTAAAGTTTCAAAATGGACAAGATTTTACTATGGAAGATGTGATTTATA
>JAAYUH010000064.1 GCA_012517755.1 bacterium
ATTTATTTTTGTGAAAGATTAAAGAAGCCTTGATTCATTAATATCAAGATGAAATTCACAATTTAAAATTTTAGAAGCATTTCTACACATAACCATTCTTGATAAAAAAATTTCAAAATATTCCATTGGTTTTGATATTTCAGTATCTATTGTTAATTCAAGAGTGATCTCTTTGTTCTTTTCATTCACTCTTAAAAAAGATTTTTCAACAGCATAGTTTACTCTATCATGAATATCAAAATTCTCTGGTCTTGTTCTTACTCTTGATCTATGAGCATCAGATTTGTCAGCAAGAACAACAGCAGCGGTTATTGGGTTTGATATAAAACCTGTTTTATCGTCATGATTACTTATTGCTTCCATTATTAATGAAATATCTTCAGGAGAATAATCCATATCTTTTAAAATAGTATAAGCAATTATGGCTCCTGATATTGTATGATTCTCTCTTCCAAGAAAATTTCCAATATCATGAAGATAGGCTGCAATTTTTGCAAGTAACTGCTCTTTTTCTGAATAACCTAACCTTTTTAAAATATTCTCGCAAATATCAGAGACAAGTAAAACATGTCTAAATCCATGTTCTGTATATCCTAAGGCTTCTAAATATTTATCTGATCTCTCTATGAATGTTTTTATGATTGGATTATTTTTAATTATTTCAAACTTTTCAATCATTTTTAAACATACTCTTCATTACTTAAAAAATCTTCATTGTGTTCAAAAGAGAGAAGAACTGCATCAGGTAAATTTGATAAAAAATTTTCTATTGTAGATACTGTGGAATCAAGCTCTCTTCTATTTGTATTTAAAGATAACAAATAAATTTTTGAAACTTCAATTTTTTCATTATCTCTATCTTCTGCAATTGCTATATTGAATCTATTTTTTAATTTATTGATAACAGATGTTGTTACTTTTCTTTTATCTTTTAAAGATTTTGCTCCTGGTATTCCAATTTGAAATATTATTAAAGAAAAATACATTTATGACCCTTTTTCTTTTAATTCATAAACCTCTATAATATCCCCCTCATTTATTTCTTTAACACCTTCAACTCTTATACCACATTCATATCCCTCTAAAACCTCTTTTACATCATCCTTAAATCTTTTTAAAGAAGAGACTTTACCTTCTCCAATTAATTTGCTTCCTCTAAAAACTTTTGCATTAGCATCTCTTACTATTTTTCCCTCTCTAACTATAGAACCTGCAACCAAACCCAACCCACCAATATCAAAAACTTGCTTAACTTCAGCTCTCCCGATAGTATTTTCAACAAATTCTGGTTTTACCATACCTTTTACAAATCTCACGACCCATTCCTGTAGTTCATATATCAAATCAAAAAGAAAAACTTTTACCCTTGATCTCTCTGGAATTTTTTTTACCATTGGATTTTCTTTTGTATTAAAACCTAAAATTATTGCATTTGATGCAGTAGCAAGGAGTATATCTGATTCATTAATACTTCCAACACCTGTATGAACAAATTCAATTTTAATATCTCCTGTATCAAGTGAATTTATAACAGATTTTATAGCTTCAAGAGAACCATAAGTATCAGTTTTTAAAACTAAATTTAGTTTTTTCTCTTCCTCAAGTTTTTCAAATAGATCATCAAGAGAAATTGGTTTTTCTTGTTTTTTCTCTTTCTTTGCCATCTCTAACTTTTCGATCTTCTCCTTTATCTGCCCTTCAGATTTATAGCCAATTAAAATTTCTCCAGGAAGTGGAGTGTCTTTCAGGCCTATAATCTCAACTGGGGCTGTTGCTTCTACCTCTTTTACCTGCTTTTGATTTGCTGTTGTTAGCATTCTTACTTTTCCATATGTTTCACCAACCATAATCCAATCTCCACATTTCAACTCTCCAGCTTGTAAAATTAAATTAGCAGTTGGGCCAACTCTTGGATCTAATTTTGCTTCTATTACAGTACCTCCTGGTCTTTTTTCATCAGATTTTGATAACTCTTCAATTTCTGAAATTAGAATAATATTTTCAAGAAGTTCATTTATTCCGATTCCTGTTTTTGCTGATGTATTTACAAATATTGTTTCTCCACCCCACTCCTCTGGCAATAAATTATAATTTGCCATCTGTTGTCTAACTTTATCTGGATCAGCTCCTTCTTTGTCAATTTTATTAACTGCTACAATTATTGGAACATTTGCTGCCTTTGCATGATTAAGAGCTTCTATTGTCTGCTCTTTTGCTCCTTCATCAGCAGCAACAACAAGAATTACTATATCTGTTACAAAAGATCCTCTTATTCTCATCTCAGTAAATGCTTCATGCCCGGGTGTATCAATGAATATTATCTTTTTCCCTTCAAATTCAATTTCACTTGCACCAATTTTTTGTGTTATTCCACCTTTTTCTCTCAGTGCTATATTCGTTTTTCTTATAGAATCAAGTAGTGTCGTCTTACCATGATCTATATGACCCATAACAGTAACAATAGGAGGCCTTGTTTTATAATTTTTTGGTAAAGGTGGTAATATATCAGTTATAGGTTTTTTAAAAGAATTGCATATTCTTGCAGCAACAGGGAATGGAATTTCTTCATTAATATTCTCTCTTACCAATCCCCATTTTAAAATATAGGGTATAAGAAATTTAAAACTTATATTTAAATGCTTGCAAATTTCAACAATTTTTATGTTTCCTTTTACTTCTTTCTCTCTTTTTGTTCTACTTTCTTTATCTTTTAAAACAAGATCTTTTACAATATTTGCATTTTCTTCATCAATTGTTGATAAATTACCTTTAACTTCAATTCCTAACTCCTTAAGATATTTTATCAACTCAGTTGTAGAAATTCCTATTTCATTTGCCAAAGAGAAAACTCTATATTTTTTCATTTATCACCTCTTCTATGTTTTCAATTAATTTATTCTTAAGATTTTCTTTTAAATCTTGAGGTATATTAGTAACTTTTAAACCTTTTTCAATTTTCTTTTTTGAAAAAGCATTATTTATACAATTTTTATTTTTACAGATATAAACACTTCTTCCAAAATATTTATATTCATTATCAAACAAAATATTACCATTTTTTAATCTTACAATTCTTAAGAATTCATCTTTACTTCCAACTTTTTTACAATAAACACATCTTCTTAATACTTTTTTCATTTTAGTTCTATTGAATATCCTGTTAATTTTGATGCAAGTTTCACATTAATTCCCTCTTTACCAATGGCTAAAGGTATCTGATCTGCTGGAAGATAAACAACTGCTTTTTTATCAAAAATTTCCACTCTACTGATTTTAGCAGGAGATAAAGCATATTTTATATACTCTTTTGGGTTATCAGACCATCTAATAATATCGATTTTTTCATCTGAGAGTTCTTTTGATATATTTGTTATCCTTACACCTTTTGTTCCAATACAAGCGCCAACTGGGTCAACATCACTTTTATACGAATGAACAGCAACTTTGGCTCTTTTTCCAGGTTCTCTAACTATTCCTTTTATTTCAACAATTCCATCGTTAATCTCGGGAATTTCTCTTTGAAGAAGATATTTTAGCAGGTTAGCATCAATTCTTGACAAAATTATATCAGGACCTCTTGATGTTTTTAAAACATCTAAAACATACACTTTCAACTCTTTTCCAACATAATATTCTTCATTGGGTATTCTTAAGCCTTGTGGAATTCTTCCTTCGCCTTTTTCAAGTTTCACATAAATATTGCTTCCGATTATTCTTGAAACTTTTCCTGTTAAAACTTTACCTATTTTATCTTTAAACTCATCATAAATAACATCTCTTTCTAATGAAACAATTTTTTGTACAAGAATTTGTTTTGCAACCTGCATTGCAACAAATCCAAGTTTATCAGGTAAAATTTCTACATCAATTGTCTCATCAATCTGAGCATTATCTTTTATATTTTTTGCTTCTTTTATAGAAATCTCTTTTACACTATGAGCGCTCTCAACAACTTTTGCTCTTCTAAAAATCTTTATCTCACCTGTCTCTTTATTTATGTTGACAAATATATCTCCGCTATTTGGGAATTTTTTTTTATACGCAATTCTAATAGCATCCTCAAGAGATGATATAATCATCTCTTTTGGAATTCCTTTAAGTTTCTCAAATTCCTCAATAGCTTCAATTAATTCGTTGGTCAAAAGATTCTCCTCCTTAATCACTCTTAAAGTATTATAACATAAATAAAATATAATATTTGAAGTATTTTTTCCCAATAAGTTCTTAGTAATGTTGAGTTTTTTTCTTATCTTTTCTTTTTTAGTGAACAAAGTGACAGGTACCTTTTACACTACTCTTTAGTTTACAAAAACAGACAGTCTACTTTTGTAAACTATTTCTAAGATTTTACAAATCTGTTAATACAAATCCTAACCCCTAAAATATAAAAAAATTATCTGTTAATGTTTTGCTTTTACTTATTCTTATGATAATAAATTTCTAAAAATTCTTCTCTTTTTATACCAACTTGTCTACAAATAATTCTAAGTGTTGAACCTTTTATTCTTTTATGGTTTGGTATAGTAAGAGGGATTTTTGAACCATCAGGATTGTCTTTTATCATTGATATGTGATTTTTATCTTTACAATTTTAAATCCCAAAACTTCAAGAGTTTTAATAACTCTTTCTTTTGGGGCATCTTTTGGAAATTTCAACTATAAAGTTACCTCTGTTACAAAAGTCTCAATTATTTCATCCATATCAAAAATCTCTTTGCCAAATGTTTCAAGATGGAATTTAATTGCTGATTTTACATCCTCGAGTGCCTCTTCATAAGTATCACCTTCACCAACTACTACACCCTTTAAACCAACAGGATAAGCGACATAACCATCTTTATATTTTTCAACTATTATCTTTAAATACTTCATAATTCACCTCTATTTAATTTTAGCATTTTCACAAAATTCCTATTATGTTTTTAGTGAAATCTGAATCTTTTACATCTGATTTTACTGAATAAAGTACCTGACCCTTTGTTCACTAATTTTAAAAGTTTACAAAAACAAACAGCCTACTTTTGTAAACTATTTTAATATACAAATTGTTGAAATGCTGAGGTTTGTCTGTTAAACTAATTTAAATGGAATCTCTATTTGGCTATAAATTAGAAAATTTGAGTTTTGATGAAACAAAAAAGAAAATGATTGAATTTATTAATAAAGATAAAAAAGCTATAATCACACCTATCAATCCTGAAAAGATAATGAGGAGTTTTAAAGATGATAAATTAAGAGAAATTTTATTAAATTCAAATCTACTCCTTCCTGATGGATATGGCATCATCTTTGCCTCAAAAATTTTAAAGATTCAATTAAAGGAAAGAATAACAGGGATAGATATGTTTGAATCACTTCTTGATTATGCAAATGAAAATAGATTATCAATATATTTTCTTGGCACTCAAGATGAGATACTTGAAAAAGTAATTGAAAGAATAGAGAAAGAGTATCCAGGAATTAAAATTGCAGGTTATCATAATGGTTTTTTTAAAGAAGAAAATGAAGTTTTAGAGGATTTAAAAGATAAAAAATTTGATATCCTTTTTGTTGCAATGGGTAGTCCAAAACAGGAATACTTTATTTATGATAATTTTGATAAAATAGATGCAAAAATTTTTATGGGAGTTGGAGGAAGTTTTGATGTTTTTTCAGGAAAATTTAAAAGAGCACCCTATTTAATAAGAAAACTTGGATTAGAATGGCTTTATA
>JAAYUH010000065.1 GCA_012517755.1 bacterium
CTGTTTTTCCATTTTTTATTTCAGCATTTTTTTGTAGCCAATTTTGTAAATTGTTTGGGCAAATATTTAACGTTTTTGGGTCAATATCTATAAAAACAGGAGATAAGATTTTATAACCTTCAATCTCTTTGAATCTCAGTTCAAGAGAAACATTTTTTTTAAGTCCTGTTTCTCTTTTTAAATCTCTTACACTAATCACTATTTTTATCCTCCATTAAATTGTTAATTCCCTCTTCTATTATCTTTCTTGCTCTTATTAAATAGTCATCAATTTTTGACAATAGATCTCTTACAAAATCTTCACCCTCTTTTTTTATTTTTTCTGCTTCTTCTTGAGCTTCTTTTATAATCTCATCAGCTTTTTCTTTTGCCTCAACAACTATTTCTGATTCTAATATCATTTTTTTCTTATCATCTTCAACATCTTCTATTATTTTCTTTGCTCTTTCTCTTGCTTCTGTAATTATTTCTTCTTTCTCTTTTAAAACATTTTTTGCTTTCTCAAATTCAACAGGGAAGTTTTTTTCAATCTCTTCTATAAGTGAAATTAATTTTTTTTCGTCAACCATAACCATATTTGAAAAAGGAACTGGTTTTCCTTTTTCAATTAAATTTTTTAAATTGTTTAATAGTCCTAAGATGTTCATCTCACCCCTCTATTTTTTATGAATTTTTCAACTTCAGGTGGCACAAATTTACTTATGTCACCATTGTTTGATATTAGCTCTCTCACTAAACTCGATGAGAGAAGTATATATTTAATATCACTTATTATGTATATTGTTTCGATTTTAGGATAGAGTACTCTATTAAGAGATGACATCTGAAATTCATAATCAAAATCTGATGTTATTCTCAAACCTCTTATAACAATTCTCATTTTTTTCTTTTTTAAATAATCAACTAAAAGTCCTGGAAGATTCTCAACAGAAACTTTTTCTATATCCTTTGTCATCTCTTTTACCATTTCAAATCTTTCATCTTTTGAGAACATATAATTTTTATTTTTATTATCAGATATCAGGACAATAATTTTATCAAAAATTTCCAATGATCTATTTATAACATCAAGATGACCAAATGTCGGAGGGTCAAAACTTCCAGGATAAACTGCTATTTTTTCCTTTTTTCTCAAATTCTCCTCCTCAAAAAATCTATTACTGTATCACCAATTTGTAAACTCTTATATATTTCAAAATTATCACTAACTCTTTCTCTTTTAGAGTGTTCATATAATATTATTGTTTCTTCTTTTATAATATTACTTAAGTTAAGAATTTCAAGTGTTTTCTCACCTAAATCAAACTCGTATGGAGGATCAAGAAAGATAAAATCTCCTTTAATATACTCTTTTGTTTTTAAAAATCTAATTACATCCATTCTAAAAATTTTTGCTCTGTCTGAGAGTTTTAAATTTTTAAGATTTTCATTAATTGTTCTTATTGAAAAAATATTTTTATCTACAAAAATTGAAATTTTTGCTTTATTTGATAATGCTTCAATTCCTACAGCTCCTGAACCTGCATATAAATCATAAAAAATTTTTCCCTCTATTTCACCTCTTAAAGAATTAAATAGTGACTCTCTTACCTTATCAAGAGTTTCCCTTACTCTCTTATCCTTCACTTCAAAAATTTTTCTTCCTTTTAATTCACCTGAAGTTACTCTCATGATATATCAAGATATTTAAAATCTTTAAATTTTAAAGAGAGCTCTTTTACTAAAAATGGATAATTTAAAATTGAATTTGTCTTAAGAAAATCGCTAACATCTTCTTTTACTGTATCTAATAACTTTACATCTTCTTCTTTGAGTAGATTTACAATTTTGAAATCTGAAAATCCATGTTGTCTCTCACCACCGAGTTCTCCTGTTCCTCTTAATTTTAAATCCCATTCAGAAACTTCAAATCCAGAATTTGTTCTCTCAAGAACTCTCAATCTTCTTAAAGCATCCTTATCATAATTTGATAAAAGTAAAAGACAAAAGGATTCTTTTTCTCCTCTTCCAACTCTCCCTCTTAATTGATGAAGAGTAAGCAAACCAAATCTGTTTGCATCTTCAATTAGAATAACCGTTGCCTCAGGAATATCTATGCCAACTTCAACAACACTTGTTGATATAAGAATCTGGGTATCATCTTCTCTAAATTGTTTTATTATTCTCTCTTTTTCTTCTCCTTTCATTCTTCCATGAAGAAAATCAATTTTTGTATCTTTATATCTCTCTTTAAACTCCTCATATTTTTTCTTAATAGATGCAACCTCCATTTTTTCATTTTCTTCAATGAAAGGGCATACAACATATATTTTTTCTTTTTCATTCAACTTTTTTCTTATAAAATCATATGCTCTTTCTTTCTCTTCATTAGTAAAAATGATTGTTTTAACTGGTTTTCTTCCTGGTGGAAGTTCATCTATCATTGAAATATCAAGATCACCATAAAGGGTCAAAGCAAGAGTTCTTGGGATTGGAGTTGCTGATAAAACAAGAGTATGAGGAACTTCACCCTTTTTAACCAAACTTGCTCTTTGTAAAACTCCAAATCTATGCTGTTCATCAACTATTGCAAGGGTTAAATTATTAAATTGTACATCTTCTTCAATTAAAGCATGTGTTCCAACAATAACATCAATGTCTCCATTCGACAACCTTTTCTTTATCTCATCTTTATTTTTTGTACTTCCAGTTAAAAGTTCAACATTGATATTAAAAGGAGATAAGAATTTTTTTAAACTATTGTATGTTTGTATAGCAAGAATTTCTGTAGGCGACATCATTACTCCTTGAGTTTTGTTTAATGAACTGAGATAGAGTGCATAGGCGCATACAATAGTTTTTCCACTACCGACCTCTCCATGAAGTAACCTATTCATAACTTTTCCACTCATTAAATCTTCTTCAATCTCTTTTATAACCTTTACCTGAGCATCTGTTAAATTAAAAGGAAGCGATTTTATAAATTTTTCCTTATAATCTGGAAGAATTTCATATTTATAGCCATTCTTCTCTTTAGTCTTAACTCTTCTTAAAAAAAGAAATAGTTGAAAAAGAAATAGTTCTTCATATTTTAATCTATTTTGACTGACCGTCAAGTTGTGATTTGAGGTAGGGAAATGGATGTTTTCAATTGAAAAAATTAGCGATGGTAGTTCTCTTTTTTTTATAATCTCTTTAGGCAAAGGATCAATAAGAAAATTTTTTGTTAATTTTATAGATTCTCTTACATAGTTTGAAATCATTTTTGATGATAATCCACTTGTTTGAGGATATATACTCATAATTTTCTCTTCTCTATCTTCTTTAAATCCATAAATCTCTTCAAAATCAGGATTTTCTATCTGCCATTCTCCAAAGTTGTAGTTTATTACTCCCATTAAGAGGAATTTTTTACCCTTTTTGAAAAACTTTTCAAGATATAGTTGATTAAACCAAATTCCAAAAATAACACCACTTCCATCAAAAAATTTTACCTTTAAAATATTTAATCCCTTTCTTATTAACTTTTTCTCAACACTTAAAACTTCACCCTGAATTTGAGCATATTCTCCCCTTTTTACACTTGATATCTTTGAAAGTTTTCCAAAATCAATATATTTTCTCGGAAAAAAATAGATTAAATCATAACTTGTGTTTATTCCCAATCTTTTTAGAGCTTCTTTTCTTTTTTCTCCAACACCAGGAATTTTTTCAATATCAACCTCTCTTAGTTTTATTACAGAGTTCAATATTTCATCTAAAATATCATGATGTATTTTTTTTCTGTTTTCTTCGTTTTCATGTTCATATCTTTCAATAAGTTTTTTAATCTTATTGGTATCAACATTGTAAACTTCAAGATTTGTTAAATTAGATAAAACAAATTTAGAAAAACCACCAACTACAGATTTATTATCAAAATTCCTTTTTCTCTCTAAGACGAAAGGTGAAATTATTTTTTCTAACCCTTCCACTTTTTCCTCATATAGTAATTGCCTGGGAAACTCTCTATATAACCTTTACTTTCAAGAGAAATAAGAATAGGTAAATTATTACTTGAATTTAAAAAATCATCTATATATGTAACTACATATGGAATTTTTTCTAAAAGCTCCTCTTCCTCTTTTGTTAGTTCAGGAAGATTTTTCTTCATCGTCTTTATATTAAGAAATTCAAGTAAATCTTCATAAGATGTTAAAATTGTCCCTCCATCCCTTATTATTTTATGACATCCAACTGATAGCTCACTATTTATAGGACCTGGTACACAAAAAACTTCTCTTCCAAAATCTATTGCAAAATCTACAGTTATAAGAGCACCACTTTTTTCAGGGGCTTCAACAAGAACAACAGCCTTTGATAGTCCTGCAATTATTCTGTTTCTTTCTGGAAATTGAAAATCCCTTGGCTCATCATCAGGGAAATATTCTGAAATTACTGCTCCTCTCTCTTCAATTTTTTTTGATAGATTTATATTACTTTTTGGATAGATTTTATTTAAACCACCACCAAGAACTGCATATGTTTTCCCACAACCTTTTAAAGCACCAATGTGAGCAGATGAATCAATTCCATAAGCAAGTCCACTTACTACTATAACACCACTATTTGAAAGAAGTTCAGCTATCTCCTCAGCGACCTTTTTTCCATAACTACTACATCTTCTTGTCCCAACAACTGATATTTTTGGACTATCATAATCAATTTCACCTTTATAAAAAAGTGCAATAGGTGGATCTGGTATTGATTTAAGCTCTTCTGGGAAATTTTTGTTTAAGAAAGAGATAAATTTTATTCCACTTTTTTCAAAACTTTCGATCTCTTTTTTTTCTTCTGAAAAATTAAAATTATCAAAAAGAGAGAAAATCAAACCGTTATTTATTGCTTCCCATTTTTTTCTTCTTGTTAAATTTTTTTTTAAAATTTTTAATGTTACCTCTTTTTCACCATACTTTTCAAATAATTCATTAAAGTTATCCATTAAAAATTTCTCCTTATGTTAGTTTGGTGTCAAACACCTTATTAACATTTTTTTCCAAAAAGTTCTCTTATATTTACCCTATCTATCTCGACTTTTACAATTTTTCCAATATCATCATCAGTAACATCTTCAACTATAACAACTCTACCGCCCTTTTCTTTTCCAATTCCACTACCTCCTTTTATGTTCTCTATCAAAACATCAACCTCTTTTCCAATATATTCACCATATCTTTTTAATGTTATATCATCTTGAATTTTAATTAAATAATTTATTCTCCTGAGCTTCTCACTATGTGGAACTTCATCTTCATATTGATAACCTTTTGTTAATGGTCTTTTAGAATATATAAAAACAAACGATCTATCAAACTCTATTTTTTTAATTAAATCGACTGTTTCTAAGAAATCACTCTCATCTTCACCTGGAAATCCAACAAGAATATCTGTTGTTACTGATGCAAAGGGAAATTCCTCTCTTATTTTATTAATAATTTCAAAATATATCTCTTTTGTATAACCTCTTCTCATAAGAGATAAAACTTTATTTGATCCACTTTGAACTGGAAGATGAAAAAATTGAAGAAGATTTGGAATATCTTTAAATTCAGAAATCCATTTGAGTTTAAAATTTTTAGGATGTGATGTTAAAAATGATATCCTCTGAAAAGGAGTTTTAGATACCTCTTTTAAAAGAACCATAAAGCCATCGTCTATTTTAAGATCTTTTCCATAATCATTTACATTTTGACCTAAAAGAATTATCTCTTTAGCTCCTTCATCATAAATTTCTTCTGCTTCTTTTATAATATCTTCTAAATTTTTACTTTTTTCTCTTCCTCTTGCAAATGGGACAATACAATAAGAGCAGAAATGGTCACAACCAAAAATAACTGGAAGATATCTTGAAACACTACCTATTTTTGTCTTATATACATCTCCCTCTATCAATTTTCCAATATTTTCTAAATCACTCTCTTTATCAAATAATCCAACTAAATAAGGTTTGAATTTTTTATTTATTTCCTCTTTTTCAACTTCACTAAGACAACCAATAACAATTAATTTAGCATCCTCTTTTTTAATTTTATCTACTTTTCCAAGATAAGAAATTATCTTTTGTTTAACCTTCTCTCTTACAGCACAGGTATTTATAATAATATAATCTGCGTCTTCAAGTCTGCTCTCCATTCCTTTTGAATTAAGAATAGATTTTAAATAAGATGAAGTGTAAACATTCATCTGGCAACCAAAAGTTTTAATGTAGTATTTTATCACTCTTCTTTTTTCAGATATTTGTCTATAAGGGCTTTTGCATCCTCTTTCGTTTTTATTTTTTCAAGAATTTGATGAGCTTTTAAATACATTAAAAGGTCACCAACGAATGGTGAAGGTGTCAATCCATACTCTCTTACAATTTCATTTCCAGAAATAACAAGTGATTTGAACCTATTCTTAACAAATAGTGCAACAAAATCGAGAACATCTTTCTTTGGGAATTTTTTAGAATTTTTATAATAGAAGGTCAAAAGAAGGTATGCTTCAATTGTCTCTTTCTTATAAGTTCTAAAGAAAGTTCCAATAAAATCAATTGATAATATATCTTGACCCTCTTCGTAACTATTTTTAAGGTATTTGAACGCAAAAATTACATTCTGAACTTTTGTGCAGGTTCTAAGAGATGCATTAAATTTTTTTCTTATAAATAGAGCAGGTGTCTCTTCTCCGAAAGTTAGAAGTGCAAGTTTAAAAGTTTGAATATGAAAAACTTCTTTCCCAACTGGCTCATTCCAGAAATTTACAAAAACTTCTCTTACCTCTTCTTGTTTGAAATATTTTTCTGGTTTACTTATTGCATCTTCAAGGTTTGTAAGTGCCATCTGTAAAAATTCATAATCTAAATGTGGAAATATTTCTGTTAGTATTCCATTTTCATATAAATCATAAAGGATTTTGTTGTCCATAAGAGTAATTCTAAAAAATTCATCTCTCATTCTTTCAGGGGAAACTTTATCAAGATATGATTTATAAGTTTTCAAATTATTTAGTGTCTCTTTTTCGATCTCAAAATTTAGAAGATTTTTAAATCTAAATGCTCTTAAAACTCTTATTGGATCGTCTTCAAAAACATTTTGGTTTGTCTGTCTAATAATTTTATCTTCAATATCTTTCAGTCCATTGAAATAATCAATAAAAAAGTCATCCTCATCTTTGAAGAGTTTTGTTAGATTAATAGCCATAGAATTTATAGTAAAATCTCTTCTCTCAAGCTCTTCTTTAAAATTTTCTTCATTTATAAAAGATATATCAATCCTTCTCCCCTCCCTCATTATCATAACTCTTGCATATATCTCTCTTTTTCTTAAATAAAAAACTGTTGCGTTTAAAAAATGTGCAAGAGCCTTAACTGTACTTGTTGGAGCATCAACAACAATATCGATATCACTACTCTCTTTGCCTAAAAGAAGATCTCTTATATAACCACCAACAAGATATACATTTGTGTTTGTTAAAGAGAAAAATAAATTTACAGATCTTAAGAGTTCATCCTCTTTGATCTTTTTTTTAACTTCAGTAAGCTTTTTGTCCATAAGCTACCCCCTCTTTTTTAAGGTTTAAGTTTTTTCTTTTAATATTTAAAGTTTTACCATCTTTTTCATTAATTTCAAGAACAACTGAATTAAATCTTAAATCATCATTAGCAACTTTAAATCTAAATGGAAGTTTTGTTAGAAAGTGTGAAATTACAGCATTTTTTTCCATTCCTATAACAGAATCAAAACTTCCTGTCATTCCAGCATCAGTTATGTATGAAGTTCCAGTTTCAAGAATCTCTTCATCAGCAGTTTGAACATGTGTATGAGTTCCAATTAAAGTTGAAACTCTACCTGATAGAAAATGAAGCATTGCTCTTTTCTCACTTGTAGCTTCTGCATGAAAATCAACTATTTTGATAATTATATCATTATATTTTTTTATTTCATCATCAATCGCCTTAAATGGGCAATCAATTGGTTCCATAAAAGTCCTCCCTTGAATATTTATAACAATAATTTTATTACTATTGATTTCAAAAATTGAACTTCCTTTTCCTGGAACTCCTGAAGGATAATTCAATGGCCTTATAATTTTATCTGGATATTTTTCAAAAACCTTCTCATACTCTTTATTATCCCAGATATGATTTCCACTTGTTGCAGCGTCTACACCGTAGCTCAATATCTCTTCAAATTTATTGAGTGTCACACCAAATCCACCAGAAAGATTTTCAACATTAGCAATTACAAAATCTATTTTATCTTCATCAATAATTTTTTGGAGGGTCTCTTTTAAGACCCTCCTTCCGGACTTTCCAACAATGTCACCTATAAATAAAATTCTCATTTCGCGTATCCAAAAGCTTTACTTTCTCTAACAACCAGAACCTTTATCTGTCCTGGGTAAACAATTTCATTTTCAATTTTTTTTGCTATATCAAATGCGAGTTTAGGTAAAACAGCATCATCAATTGAATCTGGTTTAACAAAAACTCTCACCTCTCTTCCTGCTTGTAGTGCATATGCTTTTTCAACACCATCAAAAGAAGTTGCGATTTTTTCAAGTTCTTCGATTCTTTTTATATATTGTTCAATAGATTCATTTCTAACTCCAGGTCGTGAAGCAGATATCGCATCTGATGCTTGAATGATATAGTCAAGAGGTTTTTCAAGAGGCACATCATAATGGTGAGAGGCAACTGCATGGATAATCTCCTCATTTTCTCCAAATTTTCTCAAAATATCAGCACCTATTAAAGCATGTGGACCTTCTGTCTCTTTGTCTATAGCTTTTCCAATATCATGAAGTAATCCAGCTCTTCTTGAAATTTGATAGTTCATATGAAGTTCACTCGCAATAATTCCTGCAAGATTACTAACTTCTAATGAATGTTGCAAAACATTTTGACCAAAACTTGTTCTAAATTTTAATTTTCCAACTAATTTAATAAGCTCTTTTGGCATATCACCTAAATTAAGTTCTGATATTGCTTTTTCACCCTCTTCAAGTATCTTCTCTTCCATTTCCTCTTTTGCTTTTTCATATAACTCTTCGATTCTTGAAGGATGTATTCTGCCATCAACAATAAGTTTTTCAAGCGTTAATTTTGCAACCTCTCTTCTTATTGGATCAAAAGAGGAGATAACAACGGCCTCCGGTGTATCATCAATTATCAATTCAGTTTCAGTTAATGATTCAAATGTTCTTATGTTCCTTCCTTCTCTTCCAATTATTCTACCTTTTACCTCATCATTTGGAAGAGGAACAACTGTAATTGTTGATTCTGAAACAAAATCAACAGCTGATCTTTGAACTGCTGTTGCAATAATCTCTTGTGCTTTTTGTTTTTCTATCTCTATTAATCTATCTTCATACTCTTTTATTTTTTTACTTAAATCAACTTTTAACTCATCTTCAAGTTTGTTAAATAGTTCTCTTCTTGCTTCCTCTTCAGAAAGATTTGCAATTCTTAATAACTCTTGCTTATGTTTTTCATACTGTCTTGCAAGAGCTTCTCTCATCTTTCTTATCTCTTCTTCTTTTTGGAATATTGCTCTTTCTCTTTTATCAACTGCTTCAATCTTTTTTTCAATAGATTCCTCTCTTTGAAGTAACCTTGTCTCTAATTTTTGAATCTCAACTTTTCTATTTTTCAGTTCTCTATCAACATCATTTTTAATTTTTACTGCTTCTTCTCTTGCTTTAGAAATTATCTCTTTTGATTTTAATTCTGCTTCTTGAGAGGCTAATTCTTTAATTTTTTGTGCTTCTTTCTCAGCTCCACCAATCTTACTCTCAGAAATATATCTTCTAATATAGAATCCAATTACTCCACCAAGAAAGAAGACGAGAATCACTAAAATTTCATATGCTATTAACGATAAATTCATATCTCATCCTCCTTTTTTCCTAATATTTTAAGAACAAGAGATTCTCTATAACCTTTTGAAATTAAGTATCTAACTTTTTTTTCAAATTCCTTTTTCTTTTTTGAATATTTGATTATATTTTTTATCTCAAGTTCATTATCTAAATAATTTTTTAATGAATTTTCTACAAATTGTTTTGGAACACCTCTTTGCATGAAATATTGATATATTTTAAATTCGCCCCAACCTTTATTTTGTAAATAATTTATTTTTCTCTCAATAAGAGATTCATCATCAATAAATCTTTCTTTTATGAGGTGAGTTATAACCTCATCGATATCATCTAAATTATATCCTTTTTCAATAAGTTTCATTTTTAATTCTTTTGAAAAGTAATCTTTTCTTGTAAGGAGTCTAAGTGTATAATTTAAACAATCTATGTTCAATTCTCTTTAGTTTCACTCTTTATATTCTCCTCTTTAGGAAAAGCTACTTTTCTTACATCTTTTTCTATCTCCTTAAGTAACTCAGGTTTAGTTTCAAGAAACTCTATTGAATTTTTTCTACCCTGAGCAATTCTTTCTTCTTTATATGTATACCAGGTTCCACTTTTCTTAATTATATCATACTGAACAGCAGCATCTAAAATACAACCAATCTTAGATATTC
>JAAYUH010000066.1 GCA_012517755.1 bacterium
AGTAAACATTATGATAAATGAGTCACTATTTGAAAATACAGGAGTTAAAAATTGTCCTTTAGATGTGGATTTGAGGTTTTCTTTTCCATCCACCAATCCAAAAGGTGCAATTCTTTTAAGATTTGCAAGAGGTAAAATTAAAGATAGTGATTCTCTAATATGGGAAACAATGGTTAAATCAAAAAAGAGCGATTTTCTTAACAATAAAGAAAACATTGAGGAATGGGTTGAAAAAGCGCATTCTTTGACTCACGATTGGTTTTTTAAAATGATTGAGGGTGAATTGTTAAGGAGGTTTGAATGATGTATCAAGATTTAACATCAAATATTAACGAAAGTTTTTCTTATCCATATAGGGATTTTTATGGAAAAAATAAATTAGATGAATGGTTATTTATTAAAAAATATTATAATGAACCAATTTTTGAATCTTTCGAAATATTTCAAACAGAAAATTCATCAATAGGTACTCCATCTATAAAAGTTAAAACTGAAACATTCCTTTACTCTTCCGAAAAATTATTGAATAAGATATCAAAAATAATTGATAGATTACAATCTGAACAGGAGATTTTTAAAGATATAGATAAAAATAAAGTATTAAACAAAGTATCAAAAATAATAAACGAATCTTCATTAAATTTGAGTGATGTTTCTGATGAAGAACTTGCAAAAAGAATAAAAGGAATTTTAGCATTAGAAGCAATGTCAGGGCTCTTAAAGGAATTAAATAGAGAACAAATTGAAATCTTTAATGATGCCATAAAAAGAAGACCTCTTTTTAAATGAGATATTTACTTGATACAAATATTATTACAGAAATCCTAAAAGAGAATGAAAAAGTAATAAAAAAAGCGCAAACAGTACGAATCGAAGGTAAAGAAATACTTATAAATGCAATAAGTTATTATGAAGTTAAACGTGGTTTGCTATCAACTAATGCTACTAAACAATTAGAGAAGTTTGAGCAACTTTGTAAAATATTTGGGCTAACATTACTTGATACTCAGAATATTTTTGATATTGCTTCTTTAATTTATAAAGATTTGAAACAAAAAGGGAAAATTATCGAAGACGCAGATATTTTAATAGCTTCAATATCTCTTAATGGAAATTTTATTCTTATTTCTGCAGATAATGATTTTAATAGAATTAAAAATTTAAGAGTTGAGAATTGGTTAGTTTAAATATGATTTAAAAAAACAACATATTATAATTATTTTATGAATGGCAATCAAAAGAAAGAAATTTTAAAAGGAGAAAATTTTATATTTTATAATATACTTAAATATTAGGAGAATAAATTATGAATGAGGTTAAAAAAGAGCAAGAGAATAAAATTGTTATAAAATTTCAAGAACTACTTAATAAGCTTTTTCAATTCGAATCTTCAGATTTAGATTTTGGAATTTATAGTATATTAAACTACAAAAGAAAAGAAGTAGAAGAATTTATTAATAATAAAATACCTAAAATTGTTGATGAATCATTTAAAAAACATAAAGATAAGTTATTAGGGAATATAAATCAGGAATTTGAAAAAGTAAAAGAAGAACTAAAGAAAGTTTTAGGTGAAGATGCTTTCACTCCAACTGGTGATCTTAAAGATGAATTTAAAAATACACCATTAGGCCAAAATTATTATGAGATTAAAAATCAAAAAGACGAATCTGACAAGATTGAAGAGATAAAAATTCAAGTTTTTAATGATCTTTATAGTTTCTTTTCAAGATATTATGAAGATGGAGATTTTATTCCACAGTATAGATATTCATTAAAAAAGAAGAGTAAATATTCCATACCTTATAATGGGGAAGAGGTTAAATTATACTGGGTAAATAGTGACCAATATTATATAAAAACAGGTATTCTTTTTAGAGATTATACATTTAAGAAGGAAGATATTAAAATAATATTTAGGACAGTTGAGGCAAAAGAAGAGATTGGACCAAATAAAGCAACAAAAGAGAGGCTTTTTATTTTAGATAACGAAAAACCAATTGAGATTAATAATGATGAGGTAATTATAAGATTTCAATATAGAGAGTTAATAGAGGAAGAAGTAAAAAATTATGAGATTGAAGGTAGAAGTAATACATCAAAACAGGAAAAAATAAATGAAAGAAGTTTTGATGTTATAAAAGATGTTTTGGAAAAAGAAAAGAATTTTAAATTAATTAAATATTTAATAGATGAAACTAAAAATGATAGACCGTTTCTTCTTTATCATATAAATAGATTTACAGCAAAAAATACAAGGGATTATTTTATCCATAAAAACCTTGAAGGATTTTTAAAAGAACAACTTGAATTTTTTATTAAATCAGAAGTTTTAGATTATGAAGCACTTTCAAATGAGAAATATTTTGATAAGCATATAACAAGAGCAAAAGTAGTACATGAAATTGGGGAAAAGATTATTTCATTTCTTTCTCACATAGAGAACTTTCAGAAAAGACTCTGGGAAAAGAAAAAATTTGTAATAAAGACAGGGTATGTAATAACTTTAGATAGAATAAATGAATGGTGCGGTGAAGAGTTTTTAGAAGAAGTAGAAGAAAAGATATTGAAGAACAAAGAACAGATTAAAGAGTGGGAAGAGCTTGGCTTTGGAAAGATTCAAACAAAAGAAGATTTATTTATAAAAGATGGAAGTTATAAAAAACTTCCAATTGATACAAAACATTTTGATGATGAGTTTAAATTTATACTTTTAGAGAAAATTTCTGAGAAATATGATTTAGATGACCTTTTAGATGGTTTACTTATAAAAAGTGAAAACTGGCAGGCATTAAATACAATTTTCAATAAGTATAAGGAAAAGGTGCAGACTATTTATATTGATCCACCATTTAACAAAGTAAAGGATGCAGATTATCTTTATAATGTAAAATATAAAGATTCTACTTGGGCTTCAATGCTTGAAAATAGATTAAGGTTGGCAAGGAATTTGCTAAATGATAAAGGAAGTATATTTGTTAGATGTGATTACAATGGTAACTGGATTGTAAGGCCTTTGATGAATGAGATTTTTGGAAGCGAGAATTTTAGGAATGAGATATTAGTGAGAAGAACTACTATGATGAAAAGAGAAACTAAAAGATTTGAAATAGAACAAGATTCATTAATTAATTATTATAAAAATAAAGAAAAGGCTTATTTTAAATTAATATGGGAAAATATTTCTCCAAAATGGTCAAAAATGCCGATTAAATATAATAAAGGTGGTCCTACTGGAAAACCTATTACATTAAATGAAAAGACTTTTAACCCACCAAAAGGATATAGTTGGGCAATAGGAAACGATATTGCAAATGAAATGTATCTAAAAGGAAGATTAAAAGTTGAAGCAAATGATATCTATGTTTTATTTGATAAACATGCTATAGGAACTAATTGGACTGATAAACCAGGTTATTCTATAACTTGGAATTTCAAAACTGAAAACTCTGAAATCCTTTTAAAGCGTGTCATAGAATCTACATCTAACGAAGGCGATTTAGTTATGGATTACTTTTTAGGAAGTGGCACAACAACAGCAGTAGCACATAAACTTGGTAGAAAATGGCTTGGTGTAGAGATGGGAGAGCATTTTTATACTGTAGTTTTACCAAGAATGAAGAAAGTTTTGGCTTATGATAAAACTGGAGTTTCAAAAGAAAAGGATGTCAAAGAAAAATACAATGAAAACAATGCAGGTGGATTTTTTAAATATCAGGTCCTTGAACAATATGAAGATACTCTTGATAATATTGAATTAAAAGAGAATTTAGATGCAAAGTTAAAATTTGGTGATGATTATCTTATAAAATATTTCCTTGATTTTGAAACAAGAGAAAGCGACTATCTATTAAATATTGAAAATCTTAAAAAACCATTTAGCTATAGATTAAAAGTAAATCTTTCAGAAGTTGGAGAACCACAAGAAATTGTAGTTGATATACCAGAAACTTTTAACTACCTTCTTGGAATAAAAATAAAAAAGATAAAGAAAAAAGAAAAGGATGGAAAAATTTATTTATTTACTCTTGGAGAAAAAGAGGGTAAAGATATTGTTATTATTTTTAGAGAATATGATAATAGTTGGGATGAAGATAAACATAAAAAAGATAAAGAGTTTATAAAAAATGAATTAAAAGATTGGAAGCCACAAATTGTTTATGTAAATGGTCAAAGTATACTTACACCAAATTTTGAAGATTTTCAAGTTGAGATAAAATATGTAGAGCCAGAATTTAAAAGATTAATGGAGATGAGAGTTTGAAAATTGAAAAATATTTGATTTTGAATAAATATTTACTTTCCCTCTTTGGTGTAAGTGATTTTAAAGATTTACAGATAAAGTTAAGAGATATAAAAGAAGGAACTGATAGTGATGGACAAAGTTATTTTGTTAATATATTGTTATCTCTTGAGGGATTAAAAGTTTTAGAAGATGATTTACTTAGGTATGATAAAAATATTTTGGAGTATGCAAAGAAAATAAGTTATGGAAGAGGAGTAATTACTCTTAAATATTTCCAATATCTTGCAGTTTTATTTACTGAAATATATTTGGACAATTTAAAAAATAGAAAGTATGAGTTAATTTATAGATTAAATGAGTTTTTGAAAGATTTTGATGATGAAGATATTAAAAATCTGGTAGGAGAAATTAAAGAAGAAGATTTAAAAAAACTTGCTTTTTGGATGGCAACTGGCTCTGGAAAGACATTAATTGCTCATATCAATTATTATCAGTTTTTCAGATATAAACTTTTTGATCCAGATAATATCATTTTTATTACTCCTAATGAAGGGCTTTCAAAACAACACTTTGAAGAGTTACAGAAAAGTGGGGTACCTGCAAAATTATATGGCGGTTCCTTAAATGGTGGATCAAAAAATGAGAATGAAGTTCTTGTTATTGAAATGACAAAGTTTGTAGAGGAGAAAAAGGGTGGTGGTGATACTCTTTCTGTAGATATTTTTGAAGGAAAGAATCTTGTTTTTGTTGATGAAGGGCATAAAGGAAGAAAATCAGAAGAACAAAAATGGGCAAAACTTAGAGATAAAATTGTGGAAGATGGTTTTACTTTTGAATATAGTGCAACTTTTGGTCAAATTTTAAGCGAACAAAATAAAGATACATTAAGAGATTATTCAAAATCAATAATTTTCGATTATTCATATAAGTACTTTTATCTTGATGGTTATGGAAAAGATTTTACAGTTTTAAATGTTAGAGGATCAAAAATATCAGATGAAAAATTTCAAGAAACAATGTTTGTTGCAAATATATTGGATTTTTATCAGCAGATGTACTTATATAAAGAAAAAACTTACTTTGCTAAGGAATGTAACATTGAAAAACCACTCTGGATATTTGTTGGTACAACTGTAACAGGTGAAGGAGAAGAATCTGATATTTTACAGATTGTTGAGTTCATAAATAAAGTTATAAGTCAAAAGAATTTTTTAAGTGATAGAATAAATTCTATATTAAAAGGTGAATCTGGTTTAAAGGATGAAAATGGAATTGATTTATTTGAAAAAAAATTTAATTTATTAAAGAATATAGAAATTAATCTTGATGATATTTACCGCTTAATCTTCAATGGTATTGGAACTTTGAAAATATTTGAAATAAAAAATCCAGAGGGTGAATTTGGTTTAAAGCTATCTGAAAATCCTTATTTTGGAGTTATAAATATTGGGGATGTCTCTAAATTTAAAAAATTGCTTGAACAAAAAGGTTTTAGTATAGAACAAGATGCAATTTCTTTATCGCTATTTGATGATATAAAAAGGGAAAACTCTTCAATAAATATTCTCATTGGTGCAAAAAAGTTCATTGAAGGATGGGATACATGGCGTGTTTCTTCTACAGGGCTTCTACATATTGGCACAGGCCAAGGTCCACAGATTATTCAATTATTTGGAAGAGGTGTAAGATTAAAAGGTAAAGGTATGTCTTTAAAGAGATCTGATAATAAAGAGATTAAACTTCTTGAAACCCTAAATATATATGGAATAAAAGCAGATTATATAAATAAATTCCTTGAAGCAATAGCAAAAGAAGAAGTTGATTATGAAGAGATAAAAATACCTGTAAAACCTATGGAAAAAGAGAGATGGAAAAACTTACCTTATTTAACAAAGAATGAATCTAAAAAGTATGAAGAAAAAATAGTGCTTAAACTATTTTTAGATGATAAAATATATTTCACATTAGATTTAATACCAAAAATTTCAGGTTATGTTGGAGAAAGAAGCGATAAAGGAAATGAAAAACCAACTGAATTATTAGTGAGACCAAAAGTAGAAGAAAAAACTATTTATGATATTATTGACATTGAACTACTTGATTGGCAAAAGATATTTAATGAGATTCTTGAATATAAAAATATTAGAAGTTTTTGGAATTTATATTTTGATACTGATTCTCTTAAGGAAATTTTACAAAATTGTTATATTAAAGCACTTGATGAATATTTATCAATAAAAAGTATTGAGGATTTAGAAAAAATCGAAGAAGTAACTATTTTACTTTTAAAAGGTTATATTGATAAGTTTTATAGAAAATATAAAGGAAAATTTGAAACAGAAAATATGACTTATAAAAATACAGAAGAGCTCCTCCCTTTCTTTACTTCTGAAAAAGTTGAATACTACACAGTTTATATAGATAAAGAAAAAAGGAAGTTAATTGACGAAATAAAGAAATTAAAAGAAAAAATTGATGAATTACTTAAAGATGATAATAAAATTTTACCAAGAATTGTCATTGATAATTCAATTTATATTCCCTTACTTTTAAAAAGTAAAGAAATTGATCAAATGTCACCACCTGGGCTTGTTGAAAGTGAAGAAAAGTTTATTAGGGGGCTTAAAGAGTTTCTAAATAATAACCAAAACATTTTCTCTCAATACGAAATTGTTTTATTAAGAAATGAAGCAAAATCAGGTATTGGTTTTCAACTTGATTCAGCAAATTTCTATCCAGATTTTATTATGTGGGTCAAAAATAAAAATAGTTCAAAAACAAATATTATCTTTGTAGATCCAAAAGGGATTCTTCTTACACATAAATTAAATGATGAAAAGGTTCAGAGTACTCCTAAAATTTTAAAAGATGTAGAAAATAATCTTCATCAAAATATAAACTTGTATTCATTTATTCTTTCCGAAACAAGTTATGATAAGTTAATTGAACATGAGAGTACACTAACGCCAAAAGAGGAATATGAAAATAATAATGTTCTTTTTTTAGATGATAAAGATTGGTGCGAAAAACTATTTAAAAAATTATCATAATTTAATTCAAGCATTGAAAACTATTTTATAAATTAAGTGAAATTAAAATAAATTAAAATGTTCACCTTAATTATTATTAAAATATATAAATGGTTAGTAATTAAATTTATTTCATTTTCTTAAATGTTCACCTTAATGATAAAATTTAAATTAGGAGGATAAAATGATGATAAAAAGGTGTGGAGAGTGTCCGTGCATTGCTAAGAAAACAACTGGTGGTCCAATTATTTACTCAGAAGTTTATTGGTGTATGAAATATGATTTAAAAAAAGATCCTAATCAAGAATCCTGCGCATACGCAAAAGATAGGAGTAGTAAAGGATATAAATTAGAT
>JAAYUH010000067.1 GCA_012517755.1 bacterium
AACCACCATATGCTTTTCTTATAATGATAGTAATTTTTGGAACTGTTGCCTCTGAAAAAGAAAATAGTAGTTTTGCACCATGTCTTATCACTCCACCATGTTCTTGATTGATTCCTGGTAAGTATCCTGGACAATCTACAAAAGTAACTAAAGGAATATTAAAAGCATCGCAAAATCTTACAAACCTTGCTGCTTTATCTGCTGAATTAATATCAAGAACGCCTGCCATAAATTTTGCCTGATTTGCTACAACTCCAACACTTCTTCCTGCAATTCTTGCAAATCCAACAACAATATTAGGGGCAAAATATTTATGAACTTCAAGAAATTCTCCATTATCAACTACTTTTGTTATTAAATCAATTACATCATAAGGTTTTGACGGATCATCAGGTAAAACATCTAATAAAGAATCTTCTACTCTATCAATTGGATCATCACATTCAGCATTTGGTGGATCCTGTAGATAATTGTCTGGAATGTATGAAAGTAGTTTTTTTAAAGTATCAAGTGCATCTTTATCATCACCTGCTAAAAAGTGAGCAACTCCACTTTTTTGGTTATGAACAAGACCTCCTCCTAAATCTGTGTGACTGATCTCTTCGCCTGTCACAGCTTTAACAACATTTGGTCCGGTTATGTACATAGTCGCATTTTTAGTCATAATTATAAAATCCATAATTGCAGGAGAATATACTGCACCTCCTGCAGTTGGTCCCATATTTACTGCAATTTGAGGAATAACACCAGATGCTTTTGTGTTTCTATAAAAAACTTCTCCATAACCATAAAGAGATTCAATGCCTTCTTGTATCCTTGCTCCACCAGAATCATTAAGTCCAATTATTGGAATTCCAAGTTTCATAGCCAAATCTTGCATCTTCACAATTTTTAAGGCATGCATTTCTCCAAGGGAGCCACCTAAAACTGTGAAATCTTGTGCATAAAGAGCAATCCTTCTTCCATTTACAGTTGCTATACCAGTTATTACACCATCTTTTGGTGCAAAAACTTTATCAAGTCCAAAATATGTTGAACGAGTTTTTACAAATTCATCAAATTCTATAAATGAACCTTCATCAACAAGATACTCAATTCTTTCCCATGCTGTTAAACTACCCCTTTCATGTTGTTTTTGGATAGCCTCTTTGCCTCCGCCCTCTTTAATCTTTTGCTTCTTTTCATTTAACTCATTTAATAAATCATCAATTCCCATAAATTACCTCCAATTATGGAATTCTCTTAAATACTCAGACACGATATTAAAAAATTATTTATATCTCTCAATCCCTTAATATTATATCAAATATTTCTTATAAAATTTATCTCTTTTTCAAGTAATGAGGAAACTTTATAAATCTTGCTCTCCTCAAGATAGTTTGAACATATTTGCATACCTATAGGTAGGTTGTTATAAATTCCTGTTGGTATGCTTATTGCAGGAACTCCGGCAAGATTAATTGGAATCGTCATAACATCTGATAGATACATCTGAATTGGATCTTTTATTCTTTCTCCAATTTTAAATGGTAAAAATGGAGAGGTGGGAAACATCAAAACATCAACTTCTTTAAAAGCATTTTGAAAATCATTTGTTATTAAATTTCTAACTTTTGAAGCTTTTAGGTACCACTGTTCATAATATCCAGATGATAAAGCAAATGTTCCTAAAAGAATTCTTCTTTTGACCTCTTTACCAAAACCCAAATTTCTTGTCTCTGTATACATTTTTTTTAAACTATCTTCATCAACTCTTAATCCATATCTAACACCATCATACCTTGCAAGATTACTTGATGCTTCTGAAAATGCAATAATATAATAAACAGAGAGAGAGTATGGAATGGATGGTATTGATATCTCTTTTATCTCAATTCCATTTTTTTTCAAAATATCTATACATAATAGGAAATTTTTTTCAACAGCTTCATCAATCTTATATTTACCAATTTCTTTTACAATTCCAACCTTTATTTTTCCATCAAATTGTTTAGTTGGCTCATAGTTTATATTGAGTGAAGTTGAATCTCTTGAATCATAACCTTTAACAACATCTAAAACATAAAAAGTATCTTCTACACTTTTACCAAAAATACCTATCTGATCTAAGGAAGAGCCAAAAGCAACAAGACCGTATCTTGAAAGAAGGCCATATGTTGGCTTTAATCCAACAACTCCACAAAATGAAGCTGGTTGTCTAACTGAACCACCAGTATCTGAACCAAGTGAT
>JAAYUH010000068.1 GCA_012517755.1 bacterium
AGGTTTTAATGCCAGAATTAAGGAAAGACCCAGTAATAGGAAGATGGGTGATAATTGCAACAGAAAGAAGTTTAAGACCAAATGATTATGTGATAGAAAAAGACGATAATGTTAATGATTTAAGCAAATGTCCTTTTGAAGAAGGAAATGAATTTATGACTCCTCCAGAAATTCTCAGTTATAGAAACCCCAATACAAATAAAAATGAAAAAGGATGGTGGATTAGAGTTATCCCAAATAAATATCCAGCTTTAAGAATAGAAGGTGAATTAGATAAAAGAGGAGTTGGAATGTATGATATGATGAATGGCATTGGGGCGCATGAAATTGTAATTGAAACACCAAATCATTTTGAAGAGATGAGTGATATGCAGGAATCACATATAGAAGAAATTATCTGGGCATGGAGAGACAGGGTTGTTGATTTAAAAAAGGACAAAAGATTTAAATATATTTTGATATTCAAAAATAAAGGTTCTCAGGCTGGAGCTTCTTTGAAACATCCACATTCGCAAATTATTGCTTTACCTATTGTCCCTATTAGAGTTTTTCAAGAATTAGATGGTTCAAGAGATTATTATAACTTCAAAGATAGGTGCGTTTTCTGTGACATCATTCAGCAAGAAATAGAAGAAAAAGATAGATTAGTTGAAGAAAACCATGAATTTATTTCAATTGTTCCTTTTGCTCCAAGATTTCCTTTTGAATTATGGATTCTTCCAAAAAAACATTCTTCTGATTTTATTGATGTTTCAAAATCAGATGTTGTTAGTTTAAGTAAGGTTCTTAAAAGAAGCTTATTGAGATTAAAAAAAGTCCTAAATGATCCTCCATTTAATTTACTTATTCACACTTCACCTCTTGACAAATACAATCTCGATTATTACCACTGGCATATTGAAATAATGCCAAGACTTACAAAAGTTGCTGGATTTGAATGGGGTACAGGTTTTTATATCAATCCAACAAGACCTGAGGATTGTGCAAAATATTTAAAAGAAGTAGATATAAATTATTAAGAAATAATGAGAGTAATTTTTATAGCATCAGAAGCAAATCCATATATAAAAACAGGTGGTTTAGGAGATGTAGTAGGTTCTCTTCCAAAATACTTGAAAAAACTTGGAGAAGAAGTTTTTTTAATTTTACCTTTTTATAAAAATATAAAAGAAAAAAAATTAGATTTAGAATTTATAGATGAAGATGAAATTGTTATTGATAAAGATATTTACAGGTTTAAATTCTATAAAGATAGATTAAATTTCGATTACAATCTATTTTTTGTAGAAAACAATTATTTTTTTGATAGAAAGGGAATTTATAATGAAGATAATGTTGATTATCCTGATAACTATTTAAGATTTGGACTTTTTTCTTTCGCCTCTTTAAAATTATCTATTAAAAATTTAAAACCAGATATTATACATATACATGATTGGCAAACCTCTTTAGTTCCTGTCTATAATAAAATTATTTTTAATAATAATGTTAAAACTATTTTAACAATACACAATCTTGCCTATCAAGGAATTTTTAATAAAGATTCACTTAAAAGTTTAGGTCTTCCCAATAATCTATTTTCAATTGACAAACTTGAATTCTATGGAAATATTAACTTATTAAAAGGAGGAATAACATTTTCAGATTATATAACAACAGTTTCTCCAACATATTCAAAAGAGATTCAAAAAGAGGAGTTTGGTTTTGGACTTCAAGGAGTTCTAAAAAATAGAAGAGAGAATCTAATCGGTATTTTAAATGGTATAGATTATGATTATTGGAATCCTGAAAAAGATAAAATGATTTATAAAAATTATAACTTTAATAATATTGAATTTAAAAAAGAGAATAAAATGGCTCTTTTCAAAGAATTAAATTTAGATTTTGATATTGAAAAACCACTCTATTCAATGATTACAAGAATAACAAATCAAAAAGGTTTAGATTTAATTTTAGAGATATTTGATAAATTTATGGAACTTCCAATCAATTTTATAATTTTAGGTTCAGGTGATAAGGATGTTGAAAATAGATTTTTAGAGTTGAATAAAATTCATAAAAATAAATTTTTATCATTGATAAAATTTGATGAAGAACTCTCTCATAAAATTTATGCAAGCAGTGATTTCTTTTTAATGCCATCAAAATTTGAACCCTGTGGTTTATCTCAAATGATATCTCTAAGATATGGAACCATTCCCATCGTTAGAAGTACAGGTGGATTAAGAGACGCTATCATAGAATATAATGAAAATGTTAGATGTGGAAATGGATTTGTTTTTTATGATTATGAATCATATGAACTTCTCGATGCTATTAAGAGATCTTTAAATTTATATAATGATAGAGAAAAACTTTTAAAAGTTATTAGAATTGGAATGAATTCTAACTTTTCATGGGAGAATTCAAGCAAAGAATATCTAAAAGTCTATAACAAGTTATTATCTTTTTGATTTACAAAAATAGAGACTCTAATTTTATAAACTATTTTTAAAAATTTTAAAATATTGTGGATTTAAAAAATTGAAATATAAATTTTTTTGTGTTAAATTAAAAATCAGGAGGGAAATTCAATTTATATGACAGGAGTTATATTAGCAGGTGGATTTGGTACAAGATTAAGACCATTAACTATTAATATTCCAAAGCCAATGGTTCCTATTGCTAATAAACCGATTCTTTATCACATAATAAAACTTCTTAAAAAAAATGGAATAAAAGATTTAATTATTATCCTTTATCATCAACCAGAATTGATTAAAGATTATTTTAAGGATGGAGAGAAATTTGGAGTAAACATTAAGTATATAATTTCAGATGAAGATTTAGGAACTTGTGGCGCAACTGCTTTAGCTAAAGAGTATCTTAAAGATGATTTTTTAGTTATATCTGGTGATATACTAACTGATTTCAACTTATCAGAAATAATCAATTTCCACTTGAAAAAGAAATCAATTGCAACGATAACATTAACAAGAGTTAGTAATCCTTTACAATATGGAATTGTAATAACTACTGAGGATGGAAAAATAGTAAGATTTCTTGAAAAACCTTCATGGGGAGAAGTTTTTTCTGATACAATAAACACTGGAATTTATATATTAAATCCTAAAATTTTTAATTTTATACCAGAAAAAAAAGAGTTTGATTTTTCAAAAAATTTGTTTCCACTTTTATTAAAAAAAGAGTTACCAATATTTGGATATATTTCATCTGGATATTGGAAAGATATAGGGAATGTTAAAGAATATAAAATTGCCCATGAAGATATAATAAAAGGTCAAGTCGATATTGAGATTGAAGGTGAGAGAGCTTCAAGAATTGGATCTGATATCTGGATGGCAGAAGATTGTAAAATAAAAAATATTAAAAATCTTCTTGGAACTGTAGTTTTAGGTAATAATGTAAAAATTGGGAATTCAAGAATTTTCAATTCTTTTATTGGAGATAATGTTGAAATAGAAGATGGCAATGAAATAAGTGATTCAATAATATGGGAAAACACAAAAATTAAAAAAGAGTGTAAAATTTCTGATTCTATTTTATGTAAAAAGGTATTTATAGATGAAAAGACAACTCTTGAAGGAGAAAATATAGTATCTGATGAATGTAATATTGGAAAATATGTTACTTTAAAAAAGGGAGTATTCATTTGGCCTTCAAAGATAGTCACTGATAATTCAATAGTAACACATAGTTTAGTATGGGGAAAATCATGGTCAACCTCTCTTTTTGGTTCATACGGAATAATCGGAGCAAACAATGTAGAAGTAACTCCTGAATTTGCAGCAAAAATTGGTTGTGCATATGGAACTATTCTTGGTAAAGGATCAGAAGTCTTTACAGGTAGAGATGTAGATAAATCTTCAAGAATGTTAAAAAGAGCAATGATAGCTGGTCTAATTTCTACTGGTGTTAATGTTCAAGATTTAAGAGCAACTCCTGTACCAATTTTAAGATTTGCAATTAGAACCCAGGGTTCTTCAGGTGGAGTTCATGTAAAGAGATCTCCTTTTGACCCTCATTTAACAAATATTAAATTTTTTGATAAAGAGGGTTTCGATTTATCAGTATCAATGGAGCAGAATATAGAGAGAATTTTTTTTAGAGAAGAGTTCTATAGAGGAAATATAGAAGAAATTGGTACAATAGATGTTCCAACGAGGATAGTAGAATCTTATAGAAATTATTATCTTGATTCACTTGACTTAAAAATTATCAAAAGTTCAAACCTAAAATTTGTTGTTGATTACTCTTTTGGATCAACTGTAATGTTTTTACCTAATATTATTGGTGATTTTGATCTTGAGATATTTTCGTTGAATGCTTATATGGATGGGAGAAAATCTGTTAGAAGCTTTCAAGAATTCCAAGATGCTTTAAATAAAATCGCTATGATGGTGAAATCAATAAATAGTGATTTTGGGGTTCTTATTGATGCAAATGGAGAGAAAGTTTTTGTTATTGATAATAGTGGAGAGATATATTCAAATACAAGATTGGTATCCATTTTTATAAAACTTTTGCTACTTGAAAAACAAAATTTGTCAGTTACTATACCTGTTAATGCATCTTATGAACTCATAAATTTTTTAAATGAAAATGATGTTAAATTTAATTTAACCTCAACAATTTCAAGAAATATAATTAGAGATTCAGCAAATAGTGATTTTGGAGTTGATCTTGTTGGTGGATTTATATTTGAAAACTTTTTACCTTTCTTTGATGGAATATTTACAATTGGAAAATTCATTGAGTTATTAGCTAAAAGTAATAAATCTTTAATGGAACTAAAAAAGTATACACCCGAAAGAGATCCTTCACACATCGAAATAAGTTGTCCTTTTGAGATAAAAGGAAAAATTATGAGAAAACTATCTGAAGTAAAATCTTTTGATACTGATACGATCGAAGGAATAAAACTTAATGATGGTGATGGTTTTGTTTTTGTTCTTCCTGATAGTGATAGACCTGTTATTCATATATACTCTTCCTACACATCATTGGATAAAGAGATAAAAAAAATGAATGAGAAGAAAGAGGAGATAGAAAAATGGATTATAGAATAAAATTCGGAACATCTGGATGGAGAGGAATTATTGCTGAAGATTTTACTTTTAAAAATGTTAGAAAAGTTGGAAGAGGAATTAGAAAATACCTTATTGAAGAAAATTTTTTTGATAAAGGAATAGTAATTGGATATGATACAAGATTTTTATCAAAAGAGTTTGCAAAAGAGATAGCAAAAATTTTTGCAGAATCTAAGATTAAAGTTTTATTTATAAATGAACCTGCTCCAACACCTGTTATTTCATATACTATATTGAAATACAAAACTTCTGGTGGAATAAACATTACTGCCTCACATAATCCTTATTATTACTCTGGATTGAAATATTCACCATCTTGGGGTGGACCAGCAGAACCTGAAGTTACAAAAAAAATTGAAGAGTTACTGTATAAAGAGAGTGATGATGAGATAAAAGAAAGTTTTGACTATTTTGTAAAAGATGGGATTATTGAAATTATTGATCCAAGCAACAATTATCTTGAGAGTTTGTTAAAAATTCTTCCATATGAACTGAATATAAAAAATAAAATAATTTTTGATCCAATGTATGGAACAGGTATAAATTATTTAAAAAAATTATTTAAAAATAATAATAAAGTTATTTTTATACATAACAAATTTGATCCACTTTTTGGAGGTTTAGAGCCTGTTCCATATGAAGAGTTTCTCTCAGAATTGAAAAGTGAAGTTTTAGACAAAAGAGCATTTTTAGGACTTGCTCTTGATGGAGATGCAGATAGATTTGGAGTAATTTCATCTGATGGAACTTTTATAACTCCAAATGAAGTTTTATCGATTTTATCATTTTATCTTGGAAAAGATAAAAAAGAGGGTATAGGAAGAACAATTTCAACTACAAGATTGATTGATAAAATTGCAAATTATTACAATCTTGAAGTTTTTGAGACACCAGTTGGTTTTAAATTTATAGGAATGTTGATAAGAGATGGAAAAATATTTATTGGAGGAGAGGAGAGTGGTGGGCTTTCAATTAAAGGGTGGCTTCCAGAAAAAGATGGGATTCTTGCAGATATGCTTCTTGTTGAAATTTGTGAGAATGAAAAAGTTACTCCTAAAGATTTGATTGATGATTTGTATAATAGATTTGGAAAATTTTATACAAAAAGAATTGATTTAAGATTTGGTGATGAAGAGAGGGAATTGGTTAAAAATTTTATTGATGAATTTTCTGATGATAAAATATTTGAATTAAATATAAAAAATATTGATAAAAAAGATGGTCTTCTTTTAAATTTAGAGGAAGAACCTTCATTTATTTTATTCAGGGTTTCTGGTACTGAAAATGTTGTGAGAGTTTATTTCGAAACACAAAATAAAAATCTTTTTACATATATTGATGAAAAAATTTTAAATTTCATTAAAAATTTAAAAGAGGTGAAGAATGTTTAATCTATTTTTTAATTTTCCTGATGACTTTAGAAATTCAAAAAAATTAACATTAAGTAAAGATATAAATTTTAATTTATATAAGGATATTCAAAATATAGTTATCTCTGGAATGGGTGGTTCTGGTTTCTCTGCAGATTTTATCCTTTATCTTATTAAAGATTTTATAAATATTCCAGTTATAATAAATAAAAATTATAACCTTCCAAATTTTGTCAATCAAAAAAGTCTTCTTTTTCTTGTTTCATATTCAGGAAACACTGAAGAGACACTTTCAAATCTTTATGAAGGAGAAAAAAAAGAAGCAAAAATAATTTCTATCACTTCTGATGGAGAGCTCTTAGAAAAGACAAAAGAAAAACATCTATATTTTAAAATTTTGGAGAACTTACCACCAAGAATGGCTTTTCCATATCTATTTTATCCAATTTATTATATATTAAAAAATTTTACCTCTTTTGATTTTGGTGAGGATGAATTTTTTGAAAAGATTGATTCGATATATAATGAGTTCAAAAAAGAGAGCAATTCAGTCGATGATATAGTTAATAAAATAAAAGATAGAATTCCAATAATTTACACTTCTGATTCGTTGAATCCAGTAGGGCTTCGTTGGAAACAAGAGATAAATGAAAATTCAAAATATATTGCATATAATCTTTCATTTCCAGAGTTAAATCACAATGAATCAGTTTTCTGGGAATGTAAAGAGTTAAAAGATAAGATAATCTTCATTATTTTAAGAGATAGATTTGATTCATCTCAAATGAAAAAAAGAATTGATATATCAATTGAATTGTTGAGAGAAAGAGACTGGGAAGTTTTAGAACTATTCTCTTTTGGGGAGAAAAAACTATTGAATTTATACTCTTTAATTCCACTTGGTGATTACATTTCTATTAAACTTGCATATCTAAAAGATGTTGAACCTCTGCCAGTAAAAATTATTGATGAATTGAAAAGAAAATTAAAAGAGTAATTTTATATATAATTTTTTTAAATCTTCGTCCTTCTCTTCCTCAATTAATTTTTTATTCTCTTTATTCCAATAATTTGAAAAATAAAAATAATTTCTCTTTTTACTATTTTCCATAATCTCTAATCCTTTGTTTCTGTATTCTTCTTCAATTTCTAAACTATCAACTGTTATTTTATTCAATTCTTCATTTGATAATTTTTCTAAACTTTTCTTGTCAAATAGATTAAAAATTTTAGTTTGATAATCAGATTTTAATTCAACAATTTTTTCTAAATTTTCTTCATAATTTTGTATGAGTTTTCTGAAAAAGAGATTATTTAATTTCCAAGTTCTAATAAGTTTTTCATCATTTTTTATGTTTAAAGGATTGTTTTCATCTGTGAAAAAAGTTGGTTTAAAGAGTGAAATTTCGGGATTAGGGCTCGTTGTAAACCAAATAGTATTAATCTTTCCATATTCAATAATCATTGAAGATGTAGTTTGACTTGAAATTAATCCACCACCTGCATTCATTGAGATATTTTTCATAGATGCAAATTTATCCGTTCCTCTATCTGATAAGATTTTAATGAAAGATTCTTTTGAGTGTTTCTCTTCCTTTTCAAGAAGCTCTTTTCCTCTTTTTTCTCTTACACTGCTTCCACTAAAAAATGTATAAATTTTATTTGAAAACTGCTTTTCAAAATTTATAATTTTACTCAATTCTGGGTGGATTTTATCAAAATCATTTTTTATTGATAATTTATTACTGATATTATAAAATTCATCAATTTTTTTATATGCATAATATTTATCAACAAGTTCTAAAACATATGCATCATTTGAATCTGATATTAAAAAAGAGTTATGATAAAACATTTTCTTTTCATAACCACAATTTCCACCTTGTCCATATTTTTCATTTATTTCAATCAATTTATTAACTGCTTCAAGAGATGTTTGAGATGTCTCAAGTGCAATTCTAATCATATCCATTCCAGTAAGTCCTGTCTCTTTATATTTTATTTTTGTAAAAACTGCCTCATTTCCGATTGAAACACCTACTTCATTTATCCCCATTTCTCCACCCCAAAGCCAAACTGGTTTTGATAAGAAAATAGAATATCTCTTTTCATATGGATCTATCTCTATATAAGTAGTTTTTATTTTTTCTTTATAATCTTCTTTTCCTATAAATGTAAATATTTGTGGTTCATTCGCATCTCTATCGCTATTTTTTCCAAATATTGGATAACCACTTTTACTTCTTAAAACAACAAAGGTATCACACATATCTTCACCTCTTTAATGTTTGTAAATACAAATTAATTCACCTTTACCTAAAATATGATTCTCTATTTCTTCCATAAGTTCATCAATGTTTATTCCACTTTTTAAATCTAAAATTTTATCTATTGCATAAATTTTAAATTTATAGTGATGAGTTGAATTTGAAGGAGGACAAGGTCCACTATAACCAATCTTATTGAAATCATTTTTTCCTTGTTTTATTCCACTAATTAACTCTTCAATATTTGGTATTCCCTCATTAAATTTATTAATATTAGAGGGTATATTATAAACAATCCAATGGGTAAAAACTCCACCTGGTGCATCGGGATCATCCATAATTAAACAAAAAGAAACTGTTTTATCTGGAATATTACTCCATTCAAGAGGAGGTGAAATATCATCTCCATCACAGGTATATTTTTCAGACATCATTTCATTTTCTTTTAACATACTACTTTTTAAATCGATTTTTTGATACTCTTCAGTTTTTTTACCACATCCAGTAAAAAACAGTGTAAAAACCATAAAATATATAAAAATTTTTTTCATACTACCTCCCATAACATTATTTTAACTGATTTTGGATATTATAGAATATGTTTAGTGTACAAAGAGACAGTCTACTTTGTACACTATTATTTAAATGTTAATCAAAAATTAATTAATCTGATAAAATTTTAATTAATGATTATAAAAAATAGAGATGAACTTGTTAATAATAGATCTATCATATTCAAAAAATTAAGAGAAGATACCCTATCTTCATTAGAATATCTTTTTGAAAAAATTGATCCAGAAAATAGAATTAAGAAGATTTTGAAAAAAGAGGATGGAAAATTAAAAATATTAGATGATGAAATAAATTTGACTGAATTTAAAAGAATATTTTTGTTTGCCTTTGGTAAAGGAAGTATAAAGATGGCAAAAGGAGTGATCTCAGAATTAAATGTATATAAAGGAATTGTGATTAGTAATCTTGAAAATTATGATTTACCTCAAAATATAGAATATATAAAAGGTGACCATCCTATACCAGGTGAAGGGAGTTTATTAGGTGGAGAAAAGTTAATTGAACTTGCAAAAGAAACAGAAGAGAATGATTTATCTATTGTTTTAATATCTGGTGGAGGTTCATCTCTTGTAGAAGATTCTCTTATTTCTCTTCAAGATTTAAAAAAGTTAACAAAAATTATGTTGAGATATGGACTTTCAATAGATGAGATAAATATTATTAGAAAACATTTATCAAATATTAAAGGCGGTAAACTTTTAAATTATTTAAAAGGAAAAGTTTATTCATTAATAATTTCTGATGTCATTGGAGATAAAATTGATACTATTTCATCTGGTCCAACCTATTTTGATAATTCAACATTTAAAGACGCCTATGATATTTTTAATAAATATGGAATCTTGAATATTGTTCCTAAAAGTGTAGTAGAAATAATTGAAAAGGGTTTAAGAGGAGAAATAGAGGAAACGCTAAAGGAAAATGAATTTCCAAAAGATAGAGTAAAAAATTATATTGTTTTATCAAATAGCAAAGCGTGTGAATATTTAATAGAATTTTTTAAGAGTAAAGGATATTCTGTTTTATTTCTTGGCTCAAAAATTCAAGGTGAGGTTAAAGAGGTAAGCAAAATTTTAAGTGAAATTATTATAGATATATATGAAGGAAAAATAGATATTAAAAAACCAGTGGCTTTAATTTTTGGAGGTGAGACAACAGTTTTTGTAAAAGGAGATGGAAAAGGGGGAAGAAATCAGGAACTCACGCTTTTAATGTCAAAATTTATTAAAGACAAAAAAATTCTATTTTTATCTATAGGCACAGATGGTATAGATGGAATAACAGATGCAGCTGGTGCTATTTGCGATGGAGAAACATTAAATAGAATTGAAAGTTTAAAACTTAATATTGATGAATTTTTAGATAACAATGATTCATATAATCTTTTTTTAAAACTTAACGATTCAATTTTTACTGGTCCAACTGGTAATAATGTTATGGATATTGGAATCTCACTTATTTTATAAAATGAACTGGTATTTAAATAAGCATGAAACATTAGAATCTATTTTCTTTAAAAAAGAGAAATTTAACAAGGATTCTAAGATTCTTATCATAAATTCAACAGATTATGTTCCAATATTTGATTTAGCTACTGAGTTAGAGGATGGTAGAATTCTTTCTTTAAGTAGAAATTTAAA
>JAAYUH010000069.1 GCA_012517755.1 bacterium
ATGTGAATAATAATATTTTAAATAATAATTTTTATAAAAAAGAGAATGAATTTTGTAAATATTGTGATTTTATTAAGGAGTGTAAAGAATGGAAAAGATAAGAGTTAGATTTGCTCCTTCCCCTACTGGTCTTTTACATATTGGTGGCGTAAGAACAGCATTTATAAATTATCTTTTAGCAAAAAAAGAGAATGGTGCATTAGTATTAAGAATTGAAGATACAGATAAAGTTAGATCTACAGAGGAATCCAAAAATGCAATAATTTCTGGTTTAAAATGGTTAAATATTAATTGGGATGAGGGACCATATTTTCAGAGTGAAAGATCGGAATTATATATAAATTATCTTAATTATTTAATTGAAAAAGAAGCTGTTTATCCATGTTTTTGTAAAAAAGAGGAGATTGATATAGAGAAAGAAATAGCAAAAAAAAGAGGCAAACCTTATAAATATTCCCAAAGATGTAAATATCTTTCAGATAAAGAGAGAATAGATAAAATTTCAAAAGGTGAAGAGTTTGTCTATAGATTTAATGTTGAACCAGGATTAGTTAGATTTAATGATTTAATAAAAGGAGAAATTATTTTTGAAAATAATATTCTTGATGATTTTATTATAATAAGGAACGATAAAACACCTGTTTATAATTTTTCATGTGTTGTTGATGATATTGATATGAAAATAACTCATGTAATAAGAGGAGAGGATCATTTATCAAACACACATAAGCAAATTCTTATATATAAAGCATTGAATAAAGAGACTCCATATTTTGGACATCTTCCATTAATGTTGGGTAAAGATAAAGAGAAATTATCTAAAAGACATGGTTCAGTATCAATTGAGGAGTTCAAAAATGAAGGTTTTTTACCAGAAGCAATTTTAAATTATCTTTTTTTAATCGGATTTTCTATAAAAGATAATAAAGAAATATTTACAATGGATGAAATGATAGAAGAATTTTCATTATCAAAAATATCAAGAAGTTCACCTATCTTTGATCATGATAAATTAAGATGGTTGAATAGTCATTATATAAGAAATTTATCAGATGAAGAGTTATTTAACAGAGCAATTGGCTTTATACCAAATGATTTAATAAGTGGAAGTAGAGAAAAATTATTGAAAATTTTAAGAGAAATTAAACCAAATATAAAAGTTTTAGGTGATATAAAAGATTTAACAATATATTTTTATAAACAGCCAGAATATAACCAACAAGAACTAAAAAATATAAAAAACAATATTAATTTTATAAATTTTATAAATGATTTTATCAATATAATAGATGATATTGAACCATTTGAAAGTTCTTTAATTGAAAGTTATATAAATAAAATTTTAAAAGAGAAAAATATTCTTTTAAAAGATATAGCGCAACCACTTAGATATTTACTTACTGGTAAATATGTATCACCTGGTCTTTTTATTTTAATTGAACTCTTGGGTAAAGAAAAGACAAAAAAAAGAATAAGTATAATATTGTGATAAAATTAAATTAGAGGTGTATTAATGCTTTGTGATATATGTAAAAAAAGAGAAGCTAATATTTATGTAACAGAGGTAATTAATTCAGAAAAGAAAAATTTATACATATGTAATATATGTGCTTCAAAACTTGGTATAAAAGGAATATTAAAGGAATTAAATATACCTTACGATGAAAACATTTTAAAAAAATTCTTAGAAATGATGCCTGGAATGGTAGAAGAAGAAAAGAAAGAAAAAAGTTGTCCAGTATGTAATTTAAAGTTTGTTGATTTTGAAAAAAGTGGCTATTTCGGATGTCCTAATTGTTATGAAACATTTAAAGATGAATTGAAACCTATACTTTTAAACTTACAAGGAAATTTTAAACATATTGGAAAGAAAAAGGGAGAAAAGTTCACTCTTGAAACTTCATTAGAAAGTGAAATAAAAAAATTAAGAAAAGAACTTGAATATGCAATTGAAGAAGAAAGATATGAAGATGCTGCAAAAATTAGAGATAAAATCAATAAGTTAATAAAAGATGATAAAATCAATAATTAGAAATTTACCAAGATGGATAAATAACTATGGTATAGATAGTGATGTAATTATAAGTAGCAGGATAAGGATAGCAAGAAATATTGATAATTTAAAATTTCCAACAAAAGCGTCGATAGACGAAAAAAAATTAATTATTGATAAAATTTTAAATACCTTTAAAAAATCAAATTTAATTTCAGAATTCAACTTAACTGGTTATAATTTATTAGATTTGAATGATTTAGAAAGAAATGCACTTGTTGAATTGCATATATTGTCTCCTCTTTTTATAAAAGATCCCTATTATAAATATTTTTTTATCGATGAAGAGGGAGAAATATCAATTATGATTAACGAAGAAGATCATTTGAGAATTCAATGTCTAAAAGAAGGTTTTTCTATAAAAGATGCAATTTCTTTTATATATAAAATTGTAGATAAATTGGAAGATTATCTTGATTTCTCCTATAGAAATGACTTTGGTTATATAACAACATGTCCAACAAATCTTGGCACTGGACTAAGAATATCTATACTCTGTCATTTACCATTTTTAAGTTACAGTGGAAATATTGGTGAGATTATTTCTAACAGTTCTAAATTCTCTATATCTTTTAAAGGTTTTTTTGGTGAAGGAACGAATCCTATTTCATCCCTATATCAAATTTCAAACTCAACAACTCTTGGTAAAAGCGAAGAAGATATTTTGAATATGATATTAAAATTTGGAAACGAAATAGTGAGGATAGAAAGAGAAGAAAGGAAGAATATAATGGATAAAAACAGATCAGAAATATTAGATAAAATAGGAAGATCTATCGGAGTAATTAAATATTCAAATAAAATAGATCTTGATGAAGCTGATGAAATTTTATCCTGGTTAAGAGTTGGAGCTATTGAAAAATTATTAAATATTCCTGCGAATTTAATAAATCAACTTATATTTAAAATCAGGCCAAATCTTATGAAAATAGAGTTTAATACTGCAAGTGAAGAAGAAATAGATAAATTGAGAAGTGATTATCTTAAAACTGTACTTGGTGGATTGATTTGAGCAGAAAGGATATTAAATATAGATGTAAAGAATGTGGATATGAAACATTTATTAAAATGGGGAAATGTCCAAATTGTGGCTCCTGGAATTCCTTTGAAGAGATTGGACAAATAAAGAAAACATTCGAAAATGTTGATTTTAAATTAAAAGAAATAAAATCAGAAGATTTTGTAAGAATCTCAACTGGTTTTACAGAATTAGATGAAATTCTTGGTGGAGGATTAATGAAAGGCTCATTAACATTAATTTCGGGAGAGCCTGGAATTGGAAAAACAACACTATTATTTCAAATAGCTTTGAATATAGCAAAAGAAAAAAAAGTTTTATATGTTTCAGGAGAAGAATCTGTTTTGCAAATTTCTTCAAGAATTAAAAGATTAAT
>JAAYUH010000070.1 GCA_012517755.1 bacterium
CTATTAAGGATGGATTAATTAATATTGAGGAGGAACTAAAGGAAAAATATAAGGAATTTGAAGTTTTTTCAGTTGGAACAACTGGCAGTGGTAGATATCTTGCAAACATTATTGTTTGAAGTGATATTGTAAAAAATGAGATATCCTCGCATGCTGTAGCTACACTAATAGAGATTCCTGATGTTAGAACAATTTTTGAAATTGGTGGACAGGATTCAAAAATTATAATAATAAGGGATAGTGTTGTTGTTGATTTTGCTATGAACACAGTTTGTGCAGCTGGAACAGGCTCATTCCTTGATCATCAAGCAGAGAGATTAAATATAGATATTGAAGATTTTGGAAAATTTGCCCTTCTTTCAAAAGATCCAGTAAGAATTGCTGGAAGGTGTACTGTATTTGCAGAATCTGATATGATACATAAAGCACAGATGGGGGCGAGGAAAGAAGATATACTTATGGGTTTATGTGAAGCCCTTGTTAGAAATTATTTAAACAATGTAGCAAGAGGAAAGAGTCTTTATCCTAAATTTGTTTTTCAAGGAGGTGTCTCAGATAATATTGGAATAGTAAAAACTTTCGAAAAAGTTATTGGAAATGAAGTGCTTGTACCTAAAAATAATAAAATTATGGGAGCGATAGGTGTTGCAATTATTTCAAAAGAGTTTGTAAAAAAAGAAAAAACAAAAACAAAGTTTAAAGGTTTTGATGTGTCAAAAAGAGAATATGAAACAAAAGTGTTTTACTGTGATAAATGTGCAAATAATTGCGAAGTTTATGAAATTTTAGAAAATGGAGAAAGTATAGCAATTTGGGGGGATAGATGTGGAAGATATAGTGAAAAATTTCCATATTCAAAAACAGGTATTGGAAAAATACCAATATAATCAGACAAAAATTTGATCTCAAAATAATTTTACATTTTAAATTTTTTTAAAATAATACTAAGTGGGGTTTAAATCTATAAGATAAAAAATTTTAATTTTATCTTTTTCTATAATAAACTTTATCGTCCAAAGATTAACTGATTTAATATCAACAAATAATAAGTCATCAAATATTTTAATTTTTGTGTTTTTATTTAAAAATATTCTTTCATTTAACATTTCAATTTTCCCATTAGAATTTATTTTAAAAGGTAAACCGCTATAATTTATGAATAACTCATTTTTATCATTGATAGCAATATTTGAGAGATTCTCTATTAATGGGAAATCCACTTTTGAAATTTTTTCACCATAATTTTCTATTTTATATATTCCATCATTATTTGAAGCAACATAAATAGTTTTACTATTTTTAGGATCAACTACAATTCCTTCTTTTCCTGTTATTTTAAAGGATTCTAATAATTCAAAACTCTCACCACTATTTTTTGAAATGTATAAACCATTTTCACTTCCTAAATAAATAATATTTGGATTATTAAAATCATAAACAATAGAAACTGGAGAGTATACTTTAAAATCTATTTTCTTCCATGTCTTTCCACCATCATTCGATTTTAAAATTTTATCATAGGTTCCAATTAAAATTTCTTTTTCATTTTTTGGATTTAAAGTAAAAGTTTTAATATTTTCATCTTTATATAAAAACTCCCAATTTTTTCCATTATCTTCAGATTTTAAAAGTCCATTCCATGTTGCAAGATAAATATTTTCATTAAAAATAAATATTTTTTCAACATAATCAACTTCAGGTATCTCTATTTTTTTGAAACTATCTCCATAATCTTCTGATTTTAATAAAAAGTTTTTGTAATTATTTGTCCAAGCATATATTATATTAGGACTATTTTTATCAACTCCTATTGTATCAAACCAGTCTACTATATTATATTTTCTCCATGTTTTTCCACCATCCAACGAGACTACACTATCAAGATATATTGTTTCTTCTCCTTTTTCTGAAACAAATATATTATTCTCTCTACTTATAAAATTGGAGTTTATTAAATCTATAAATCCTATATTCAAAAAATCTAAAGATAAATAGATAGAATCATTCTCTTCAATAATTTTTATATTTTCATAAGTTGGAGGTAAAAGTGAATTTGTTTCAATTAATTTTCCATCTTTTGAATAAACAATATAATCATATGCTATCAAAAATTTACCATCATATATTCTTGCACCACCTTTTATACCATTTATAAAAACCTCAAATGGTTCAAGAGATCTATCTTTTTTTACTAAAACTTTAAATTTAACTAAACCACTTGAATCACTTTTTAAGTTGTAGACTCCCAAATCTTTGTTTTTTATTAGACTACCTTTTGCATCCGAAACTTTGAAAGTCAATGCTATCTCTTTATTAGAAGGGACCATAATAAAATCTTCTTTATCATAACCCTCAAATAATTCTATTGTTTCATCATAACCAGAAATTAATTCTAATTTATAACAAACATCAAAAGTTGA
>JAAYUH010000071.1 GCA_012517755.1 bacterium
ATTAATTTCGGGAGAGCCTGGAATTGGAAAAACAACACTATTATTTCAAATAGCTTTGAATATAGCAAAAGAAAAAAAAGTTTTATATGTTTCAGGAGAAGAATCTGTTTTGCAAATTTCTTCAAGAATTAAAAGATTAATTAAAGAGATACCAGAAAATCTTTTTTTTATTTATGAAAATGACATACAAAATATTTTGGATGTCATTGATAATATTAAACCTGATGTTTTCATAATTGATTCAATACAGGTTATTAAAAGTGAAAACATAGATTCCTCTTCAGGCAGTCCTTCTCAAGTTAGATACATAATGGATGTAATAACAAATTTAATTAAAGAAAACAATATAACTTGTTTAATAGTTGGTCACATAACAAAAGAAGGAGATATAGCTGGTCCTAAAATGCTTGAACATATTGTTGATACAGTTATGTATCTTGAGGGAGAGAGATACCAATTGTATAGAATATTAAGATGTAAAAAAAATAGATTTGGTTCTACACAAGATCTTGCAATTTTTACAATGGAAGAAGAGGGGTTAAAAGAGGTAAAAAATCCTTCAACACTTTTTTTGACAAAAAGAGATAAAGAAATACCAGGAAGTATTGTCGTACCTGTAATTGAAACTGGTCAGAAACCTTTGCTTGTTGAGGTGCAAACCTTAGTAATTCCAACATATTATCCACAGCCCAAAAGAGTTAGTGTTGGTATAGATTTTACTCGTGTTTCAATTATGATTGCTATTCTTGAGAAGCACTTAAACACTCAGCTATTTAAATATGATATTTTTGTAAATGTTACTGGTGGTATTAAAATTGAAGAAAGATCTTCAGATTTACCTTTAATAATATCTATCTATTCATCTATAAATAATATAGCTGTTTCAAATTTTATATCATTTGGTGAAGTTGGTCTTGGTGGAGAAATAAGAGCTGTATCACTTATGAAAAAAAGAGTTAATGAATCTATAAAGCTTGGTTTTAAAAAATTTATTGTACCTAATTTGTTAAAAAATGAGTTACAATTAAATAAGGAGGTAGATTTTATTTATTTAAATAATATTCGTGAATTAAAAGATCTGTTTTTAAAAAAAGGAGTTTAATATGAACAAATTTTGGAATTTTTTTAGGATTTTTTTCTCCTTTATTGGCGGTCTTATTGGATTATATATTGCCTTTCTATTTTTAGATTTTTTTATTAGATTAACAAATCTGAATCAATTAATTATTTATATCTCATTTTTCCTCCTTCTTTTTTTTATTTTTTTCCTTATTTACCCAAAATTTTATAGATTTCTAAAATTTATTGGTCTTAAGATAAATAAATTTTTATCAACTTTATCTTTATCCGAACTTTTCCTTGGACTTTTTTCCATTTTAATTTCCCTAATTATCTCTTTTCTCTTATACTCGTTAATATCAAAAATTCCTATTATAGGAATCTATTTAGGAATTTTTATAAGTTTATTTGTATTTGGTGTTATTGTTTGGGCTATATTAAGTAGAAAAAATGAAATTCTTGAATCTGTAAAAAATATAGGCAGAGCCAGTGATGAGAGGACATCAAAAGATAAAGAAAAAAAAATATTCAATAAATATCTATTAGATACTTCCGCAATAATAGATGGTAGAATTTTAGATTTGATAGATTCGAATTTTATAGATGGAAAAATATACATACCTACATTTATTCTTGAAGAACTTCAACTTGTTGCTGATTCAGAGGATAATTCTAAAAGAATAAGAGGAAGAAGAGGTCTTGAAATTCTTGATAGATTAAAAGATGAATATCCTGAAAGAGTGAAAATTATTGAAGAAAGAGGAGAGCTTCTACCTATTGATACTAAATTGATAGAATTATCAAAAAAAATGAAAGCTAAAATAATAACAACTGATTATAATTTATCTCAAATTGCAAAAACAAGAAGTATACCAGTTTTAAATATAAATGAATTATCACATGCTTTAAGAAAAATCGTATTTCCTGGTGAAAAAATTGAGATTAAAATCATTAAAGAAGGTAAAGAGAGGAATCAGGGCGTTGGATATTTGGATGATGGTACGATGGTTGTAGTTGAAGAAGGCAAATTTTATATAGGAAAAAAGGTTTTAGTTGAGGTAACTTCATTTTTACAGGGCCCTACTGGAAGTATGATTTTTGGAGATTTAGTAAAAAATGGTGGGAACGATAATAGTTGGAGGAGGTAAAAGTAATAGATTTGGAGAAGATAAAATTTCTTATCTAATAGATGGTAAACCTTTAATTTATTATACTGCATTACCATTTATTAAATCTAATTTTATTGATGAGATAGTAATAGTATTATCAAAAGATAATTATAAAAAAATTAAAAAATATTTTGAAAATTTAAAAAAGATTAGAGATGTTATCATTGGTGGTGAAGAAAGAAAAGATTCTGTTATTAATGGTTTGGAATGTTTTTTAAATTCTAATATTGATAAAGTACTTATTCATGATGGAGCAAGACCTATTGTAAGATTAGAATTAATAAATGAAATAGTTTATAAGATAGATGATAAAAAATGTATCGTTCCAGTAATAGCTGCTACTGAGACTATAAAATTTATAAAAAATAAAAAAATCAAAACCTTGAATAGAGATTTTTTATATATAACGCAAACACCTCAAGGCTTTCCTTACCCAAAAATATATTATTTATATAAAAAATATGAGAATAAAAAATTATTTGATGATTCTATGGTCTTTGAATTAGATAATAAAGAAATTGAATTAATAAATGGAGATTTATCTAATATAAAAGTAACTTATAATAATGATATGATAGAGGTAATTAATTTTATACAAAAGAATGAAGATAGGTATAGGATTTGATTTTCACATAATTAAAAAAAATTTACCACTATTTCTTGGAGGTGTAGAGTTAAAAAAAGAGTATGGTCTTTTTAGCGATACTGATGGTGATATTTTAATTCATTCTCTTATCGATGCAATTTTAGGGGCAATTGGAGAAAAAGATATTGGCGAAACTTTCAATGAGAATTGGAAAGGTAAAAAAAGTAGTGAATTGTTAATAAATACAATGGAGATATTAAATAGAAAAAATTTTAAAATTATAAATATTGATTCAATAATTATAATAGAAGCTATAAAAATAAGTATTTATAAAGAAAAAATCATAGAAAATTTATCAAATTTAATAGGGATAGAAAAAGAAAAAATAAACATAAAAGGTAAAACTATGGAAAAGATGGGTTATATCGGTCATAAAAAAGGTGGTGCCGCTTTAACTGTTGTTTTAATTGAATGAATTTATATTAATCTTTATGATAAAACCTTTAAAGAAAAATTTTTAAACAAAGTTTCTTGACTCTCTTTTTTTATTCAATATTTTAACTAAGTCATTTATTTCATAACTATTTATTATTTTTTTATCTTCTAAAAGAGCTCTTTTTGCTATATCAATTCCATATTGATTTGCAAAATTCAATTGTGGAGCGAAATGACAATCTGAACTAATTGAATATAGTACATCAAAATTACTATTTTCATATATGATATTAGAATATAAATCAAGTCTATCAGGTGAAGAGTTTATTTCTAAAATAGTTTTTGAGTTTTCCACCTCTTTATAAAAATTTTTCCAATCAATTTTCATTTCATCTCTTTCTGATATTTTTCTTCCTGATGGATGCCCTATTATTGTAACAAAAGGATTTCTAATTGCATTTGTTAATCTTTTCATATTTGAATATAAATCTTCATTAAAATTATTATGTATAGATGCAATAACAAAATCTAAATCTAAATCTTTAAGTATAGATTCATTTACATCAATTGATCCATCATTTCTTATATTTGCCTCTATTCCAAAGAAAATTTTTATATCATTAAATAATTTTTCTATTTTTCTTATCTCTAATCTCTCTTTATAAATTCTTTTTTCACTTAAACCCTTCGCAAATTTTAAATCTTCTGCATGATCACTAATTCCTATATATTTATAACCAAGATCTTTGCTTTCTCTAACAATTTCATAAATTGATGATATTCCATCAGAATAATTTGTATGGATATGTAGATCTCCTTTAATATTATATGATAGAAAAATTTTATCCATAGTTATATATTTCTCCCAATGTTCTCTAAATTCTGGAGGAATATAAGGTAGATCAAAGATATTAAAGATCTGTTTTTCATTATAATTTAACTTTAGATAGTTAGTTGGTAATATTTGTATTCCTAAATCTTTACTTTTTTCATATAAAAAATTATTTAAATTCTTCGGACCAGTAAAATATAATAAAGCAGAATTAAAATATTCGTCTGAGCATATTAAGATATTTATATCAATTTCAGATTCATTTAATTTAAAATTGATATAATCGCCATTCTCATAAAAATTTCTGATAATATTTAAATCTTTTAATTTACTTTTTAGTTTTATTGCATCGTTATTGGCACATACAATATTAAGATTTGAAACAACTTCTTTTCTTCTTCTAACACTTCCAGCTTTTTCAATGTATTTTGAATTTAAACTTGAAAGAATTTCCTTTATATAATTAAAAATTGAATCTGCGTAGGATATACTAAATTCTCTTTGTAATTTAAAATAGTAATTTATATTTTTACCTATTATTTCTTCACCTTTTTCACCGATTGTATCAACGGTTCTTAATTTTTTTTCTTTAACTAAAGATTTTAATGAATAGATATCCATAATATTAAATTCTTTATACAACTTATATAATGTCTTCATACCAATTCCAGGAATTTTTAATAACTTTAATAATGATGGAGGGACATCTTTAGATAATATTTCTATATATTCACTTTTACCATTTAAAACAAGTTCTTTTATGATATTTTTTATGTTAGGCTTATCTGTTAGATATTTTTCTATCCTATCAAGATTTGATGAATCTAATTCAAATGTGAGTGATTGAATAGTATATGCTACTATCTTAATATCAGTTATTGATTTTTTATCATTTCCCTTAAATTCAAGTATTTGACTTAGTTTGTATAGTTCATTTGAAATAAAAAAATTGCTCAATATTTTTTCCTTAATGTTCCTTTCAGTTCTTTCTCTATTCTTTTTTCTAAATTTTCTATTATTGGAAAAACATCAGAATCTTTTAAAGTTTTAACATTTGAATTAAAAATTAAACTGAAAGCCAAACTTTTCTTATTTTTTCCTATTTTTTCATCTTCATAAACATCGAATAATAATACTTTATATAAAATTTCACCGCCTTCCTCTTTTAATATTTTTAAAATGTCTGATGTCTTAATATCCTTATCTATAATCATTGAGATATCAAAAGTCAAAGATGGATATTTTGGTATCTCTTCATAATAAGTTTTAAAGTTAGAATAGTTTAATAATTTTTCAAAATTTAGCTTAAAAACATAAATTTTTTGTTCCATTGATAATAAAGATAAAATTTTAGAATTAATCTCACCTATTTCACCAATCTCTTCATTTGATATTATAATTTTTCCATATCTATAAGGATGAAAATATGTTTTTGGATTAATATTTATTATACTAAAATTTTTTATTCCAAGTTCATTAAAGAGAGCTTCTAATGCCCCTTTGATGTAAAAATAGTCATATTCTTTGTCATTTTCTTCCCAATACTTTTCAACTCTTTTTCCTGTAACTAATACAGAGACTTCCTCTATCTCTTTAAATTCATTGTTATCAATATAATATATCTTTCCAATTTCAAATAGTGCGAGATTTTTATTTCTATTTTTAATATTCCTTTCAGCTATTTTTAGTAATGAAGGTAATAACGAGTTTCTTAAAACATTTTGATCGTTCCTAAGAGGGTTTAATATCTCAATTAATTTTTTATTATTATTAAAATTAGAGAGAAAATTATTATCAATTAATGACAAAGTGATAACTTCATTAAAACTTAATGAAGTTAATATATCTCTTACTCTTTTTTTTAACCTTTTTGTTTTATCTTCCTCATAAGAATCTATTTTTGCTGATGGAATTGAATATTCAATTTTTTCTATACCGTAATATCTAACCACTTCTTCTATTAAATCTATTTCACTTTTTACATCAGGTCTAAAATATTGACATTCAAAAATAGATGAAGATTCATTTTGTTCAATCACTTTAAATCCGCCCTTTTCTAATGAATTAATAATATCTTTATTACTTAATCCTACTCCAAGAATTTTTCTAACTCTATCATATCTTAATTTAATTTTCTCTTTTATATAAGGTTCTGGATAAACATCTATAGGTCCGTATATCTCTTTTCCTTCAAAATTGAGTGCACACATTGAGCCAATTAATTCAGTTTTTTCAATATCAACTCCTTTTTCAAATCTATTTCCTGCCTCTGTTTCAATTTTTAATTTCCTCTTTGTTTTCGATATCGATTGTGAAGAAAAATTTGCAGATTCTAAAAAAACATTTTTTGTATCATCATTAACTTCAGTATCTTTTCCACCGATAACTCCTGCTATAGCAATTGGAGATTTTATATCACATATTAATAACATACCTTCTTCTAATTCCCTTTCTTTTCCATCAAGGGTAACAATTTTTTCTTTAGCTTCTGCTTCTCTTACCACAATTTTTGTATCTATTTTATCAAAGTCAAAAGCATGTAAAGGTTGACCATATTCATACATAAAAACATTAGTCCAATCAACTATATTATTAACTGGTCTTAATCCCACTGATAATAATTTTCTTAAATTATATATTGAAGAGTTTTTAACATTCACATTTTTTATTATTATTCCTACATATCTTGGACATAATTCAATATTTTTTATTTCTATTTCAAAATTACTTTCATTAAAATCTCTTTTTTTATTTAAAAAATAGTCTCTTTTTTTACTTATTCCTAAACCATATCTTTCAAATTCTTCTGCTAAACCAATCATTGACAAAACATCTCCTCTATTATTTGTTTTAATTTCTAAAATTGTATCGTTTAACCATAATAAATCTATTAAATTTTCTCCTATATCAGTATCTGAAGG
>JAAYUH010000072.1 GCA_012517755.1 bacterium
CGAAAGGAAGGCATGGCAAATCAGTACGGCAACTTGGGCAATCTCTATTTGACCCGAGGAGACCTCAAGGCTGCGGAGGAAATGTACAAAAAATCCCTTGCCATCAATGAAGAACTGGGGCGAAAGGAAGGCATGGCAAATGACTACGGCAACTTGGGCATATTGTATGAGACCTGTGGAGACCTCAAGGCTGCGGAGGAAATGTACAAAAAATCCCTTGCCATCTTTACTACATTTGGGAACAAAGATATGATTAAAAAGATTAAATCTTTGATGGAAGAATTGGAGAATTTGAGGAAAGTAAAATGAGCAACGCTGAGGAATACTCTACTGAACTTCGCCTAACACGGCATAAAAGGTTTGTACCTTATAGCACTCACCTAAATTTTTGCTTCGCTGAAACTTCGCATATGCTGGGAACATTAGGTGAAAATGTGGATTTAAGTAAGACAAAAACATTAGAGATTGTAATATGAAAACTTTGCACAAGATAATAATTGGTGACTCAAGATATATGAAAGATTTACCTTTAACCTCAAAAGATTTCGCTCAAAAATTTCTTAAAATTTGTTTAGATGAGTGGTTAAAAATGTTAGAATTGGTAATTTATCTATATTATTTTGGATATAAAATGGTAACCTTTTTCTCTTTTTCATCCCACAAAACATTCGCACCAAGAGATTCTGATACTACTCTAATTGGAACAAACACTCTACCTGGTGGAAGTAGAAGTGGTGGAGAATCCATTAAATAAGGAATAGAATTAACATAATAATTTAATTTATCAACCCACATTGTAAGAGAGGTATCATATAAAGTTATCATAACTTTTTTCTCATTTCCTTCCCATATCACAAATCCACCAATTGATTCTGATATAAATCTTAATGGAACATAAGTTCTTCCGTTTCTTATAAATGGAGATGCATCGAGTTTTACCTCTTTTCCATTCACAAAAGCTATTGTTTTACCAACATAAAGAAAAATCTCTTTATTTTCAATTCTATAGATTGCTCTCGTTAGTTTTGTTTCATTTCCTGCTAAATCAACTGCTTTAATTTCAAATTTATTATATCCTAAAGAAAGAGGAAAATCTTTAAAGAATGTTCCATCCTCTCTTGGTTTAACCTCTACATTATTTATGATTAATTTAACATCTTTTTCTGTCTTCCCAGAAACTGTGAATGTCTCTGTTGTAACTTTATATACTGATGGAATATTCAATGATAGGGTTGGAGGTGTTGTGTCTCTTGTTATTTTTAATGTGTAATCTTTTCTATTCTGGAATTTATCTATTGCTGTAAATTTGAATAAATTATCACCTTCATTAAGTTGAACCAAAACTTTAAATGAACCATCTTCATTTGTCTTGATCTCTTTGTTTTCAAACAAAAGCAAAGCATCTTTTTCTGTCTTACCTTCAATAAAAATCTCTTTTTTATTAGTTATAAAATTATTTTCAATATTAAATATTATTTCAGGTGGTGTTGTATCTTTTTTGATTGAAAATATTATCTCTATCTCCTTATAATCATCAAATGAATAAATTCTTATCTTATCAACTATTTTCTCTCCCTCCTTAAAATTGTTGGTATCAATTATTCCTTCAATCTCTTGTTCTCCATCAAATTCATATTTGTTAAGTTTTATATAATCAGGTGATATAATTTTACCTTTTCCGTTAACAATAAAATTAAATTTTAAAACATCACCCTTATCTATTTCTCCAAAATCAAATTTATTTTTATTCAGTTCAATTTGAGGAAATTTAAAAACCTGAATTCTATGGTTAAAAGTATCAACAACATATATTGTTCTGTCTTTTACATAAACTGAAGATGGTTTTAAAAATTTCTCAGGCTCTTTCTTATAAAAATCTTCATTGAAATTTATGGTATTAAATCTCAACATTGGCCCACCCTGCTCTCCAAATGATCTTGTATAAATTCCATCTAATGTAAAGAAATCCAACCTTCCACCTTCACTTAGAACTACAACTTCATCTTCACTATACCTTGAAATTGAAACTGGATAAGATAAAATTTCTTTTCCAAAACTTTTTACAAACTTTCCGCCTTTATCAAAAATATGAACCCTATTTCCAAAAGTATCACAAACTAATACTTTATAAACATCATCTAAAACTGTTATTCCTCTTGGACCATAACCACTAAGTCCATATTTATCTAAAGTGATAGAGGAGGTTTTTGTAAATTGACCATCACCAGAACCAATTCCACCAAATTTAAATTTAAATTTTCCATTTTCATCAAAAACCTGAACTCTTGCATTATAATCAGTGACATAATAACTATTATCATTACTAATAACAATAGAAAGTGGATACATAAACTCTCCATTGACTCCTCCCATTCTTCCAAATGACCTTAAATATTTTCCATCTTTATCATAAATCTCTATGACATGGCTACCAGAATCTAAAACATAGATTTCATCTTTACTATTAACTGCAACTCCAAGAGGATATTGGATTTTTCCAGGTGCTACTCCAAAAGATGTAACAGATTTTATGAAATTTCCATCTTTATCAAAAATTGAAATTGTTGATGTTCCTGAATTTACAACAACTATATTTCCATCACTTAGAATTGCTATTCCTTGAGGAAAATAGGTGGGTAAAGAAATTTCATCGCCAATTTTATTTATAATTTTTCCATCATAATCAAGAATATATATCTTATTATCATCTGAGTTTGAGGTTACCATAAAATCATCAAATCTTTCAATAGTTTCTAATGTTCCTGCTCTTTCTTTTACTTTTTTAATAAATTTTCCATTTTTGTCAAAAATTTGAATCCTACCTAAACAACTTTCAACTATCCATAAATCACCATTTTTATCAAATGAAAATGAGTTTGGACAATAGAGTTTTCCATCATCAGTTCCTACAGTTCCAAATTCATAAATATATCCTCCATTAGTATTTAAAACTTGCACTCTTGCATTTCCCGAATCAAGAACATATATTTTATTATCAAAAAATTGTATATCAAGAGGTGCTTTAAACTCTTTTTTTCCACTTCCGCTTTTTCCTATTATCATTTTTAATTCATTATCTATTGAGAAAACTTTAACTGTGTCATCTCCTCTATCAGTGATCCATAGATTATAATTTGAATCTATTGTTATTGATGTTGGCAACATTTTTGGATATTGAATAAAAAATCCAGCAAATTCTCCATTATGTCTAAAAGCCTTAACCTTGTTAGAGTTTAAATCGCATACAAAAATATAATCTTCATCAACAAAAATGGATGTTGGATTTATAAATGTATTCAGA
>JAAYUH010000073.1 GCA_012517755.1 bacterium
GAAATTTATATACGATGAAGATTATTATGCTGAAAACTTCCGAGCAAGGGGAATAGAACCAAAATGGACCTACAATCAATTGGCAAACAAGGAGAGCAGAAACTCAAACGAAGCCAAACTGAACAGAGTTAACTTGCAAAATGACTTGCAGAAATGGGTTGTTCAGATGTAGGCGAAATGGACAAAATTCAGGCTATTTTATTTTTAGTGATTTTCAAAAAAAACTTATAGTTAATAGTCATACATTTAAATATCTGCTAAGCATAAACGTGCTTGTCTGGGGAGTAGCCTGTAAGGAATACCCATATAGACTGAATTGTTCATGAAGGCTGGCACCTGTTAGCCATTAATATTGACTATCCCAAGAACTGATGCCTTATAAAACTCATTTAAAAGCTCTTCTTTATGTTTTCGACTTGAACCTTTGCAATAAAAGCAAATTTTTCATTCAAGGCTTTCAAATCCTCCAAAGTTCGATATTTATTGGAGTTAAACAATATGTAAGCCTGAAATATGTCCATTAAGCCACCAAAAAAGGCATTTTACGTTGTGGCATCATCGATAAGAATACATCTAAAGTATGACCGATATGGTCGAACTACTTCGTAGCACAAACAGGATATACAAAATACAGGCTGGAGGACCTCCCGGTCTGCTCCGATTAAACCTGATTTAGACAGGGGACCTATTTAAAAAAAATTAATAACCCATAAACTGAGCATTAAAGAGAGTGAAACTTAAAATCTCGACTTTTGTCAGTTAATAGTGATTCCCTTACTCAAATTGCATTGAAATATTATTGATTTATATTGTACCAATAGCAAATAAATTAATGATCATGTGAAATATGATGGAATAAATTATTCCGAATTTTATTCTAATATAACCAAAAAACGCGCCCATTAAAATTTGTGGAAACACTAGAAATGGTATCCATAAATACAAAAAGCCATCGATACCATTATAGTTTTTGAAATGCATTAAACCAAAAATTATTGCAATTGCATAGAAGTAAATTGAATAATATTTTGTAATTATACTTCTTATTTCAAATGATCTTGATAAAAATAACACTGCTAATATTGATAAAGTAAATAATATTATACTGAAATAATAGTTTGACTTTAACAGATTGTAAGTGCTCAAAATAAGTGTGATAGATGAAAAAATAATTAAATTTCTTTTATTTATTATTAATATTAATCTAAAAAGTAATTCTTCAATAATAGGGACTATAAACAATGCAAGCACTATTTTGGGAAATAATTCTAAATTCACCTGTTTTTGGGTTATATTAAAAATAGAATTTATGATTTTAATAAAAACCCCCACTGGCAACAATATTAAATAGTAGGAAAATAATAAAGTAAAAAAATATTTCCAATCTATTTTATTTTGTTTGTTTACAATGTATGGTTTTTTTAAAAATTCAATAAAATGGGACATAATAATAAAATTATGACAAAATTAATAAAAATGGTATTCCTTGATGGGATACCATTTTGTTTTACCAAAAGAGAAGGAAAATACCAATAGCTTCTAACCCTTTTCTTATACCAACACCAATTTCATGACCTAAGTTATAAGTCTTTTCATTGCCGCCAGTTATTTCAATAAGTTCTTCTTTAGTTAGATTTTTCATGGTAAAAAAATTACGTTAGAAACCAAAAAGACCAGCAATAAAGCCACCCCAAAAAGAACCGTATGCATCAATTACTTTAGCATTTGCTGAAATTGAACTGCTATCCATATACCAAGACACAGGTACATTACCCCCATTTATATCCTTTTTTTCGACTTGGGATAATTCAGTAATTTTTGTTTGTTCCATATTAATAGAAATTAATAGTGTTTAAAAATGGCAAACCCTCTTTCTTTATCCTGCCGAGGTTAGCAGTGTAACGTTACAGTTGCAAAATTAGGAGTGTTCCGTACGGAAAACAAGAACGGAAGTGAAACACCCCCATTTTTTTCAACTAATTCTTTTTGGCTTAGGGGTTTCATGGTACAACCCAACGAAATATCGAAAGGGTACTCGTAATAAAAGGTTGTGCTTGTCTTGGAGTATGCAATTGGCGCACCATTCGATTTTAACTCATCAATAATTTCGTAAAGCCTTGTTCGACTTATTCCTAGTAGTGTTGTAAACTCATATGTGCCCATGCTCGTCGAAGTTACGCTACTCTAAACTTCGCCGAGC
>JAAYUH010000074.1 GCA_012517755.1 bacterium
CAGTATGATTATGAAAATAATACATAAAATCAATCAATTTTTCTCTCCTAATTTTACTTCTAATTCTGTAATGTGTTTTTTGTTTTTTTCTGAACTTTCTATTTGTCCGTTCTGTTTGATTTGTAGTTCTAATTTTTGTCCATATGGATTTATCAAAAAGCATGTAAGAAAACAATTCTTTATTGTCAAAATGTTTCTTTAATTGTTTAACCAGATTGGGCAACTTTTCATTTACAATCGGATCGCTTATAAATAACCAGTACTTCTTTTCTGCTTCATCTATATTTTGTGAGTCAAAAATCGATAAGAATTTCAAATATTTATTTCTTAATCTTTTAAATTCAGGTAATGCCTCCATAATCTTGTTAATTTCAATCTCTTCTTTTTCTTTTAAATTTCTCTTTACAAATAGTGTTCTTTTCTTGAATAGAAATTGTTTTAATTTATTTCCACTACATTTTAAACCTCTCGGTAGTGATTTTATTTTTAATTCACTCCTAATTCTTCTATGCCAATCCATAAAATACTTTATAAGATTTTTAATTAAATGAAAAATACAAGTTTGAATTGAAATATCGATAAATACTTTAGTTATTGTATTAATATATAATGGAGAACCATCTTTTGTGCAAGATACAGGAGTAAAGCCATTGTTTATTATATTTTTTAGTTCTTCTTCAATAATTTTATTATCAGGCTTACCTTCACATATTTTTGAAGATATTATTGTGTTGTTTACTAGATCTGTTATAAATATTATTCCATCCTCATTATCATAAACTTCATCTATACCAATATGTCCAGAAAATCTAGATTTAGTTTCATTTTCAATTTCTTTCTTTGATTCCTTTGTTATTTCTATGATGCCAGCCCAATTCCAGATAGTTGAGGGGACAGACCTTAAATGATAATTTTCTTTTGCATAATTTGATGCATCACTTATTGTCATTTTATTTTCTAACACAGGTTTTACTGCTCTTATTATCGTCTCGTCGTCATAATGTCTTTTGCCAGTTACACCTTCTATTTTATCAGTAATATATCTGTATCTGTTTTTCTCAGAGTCAAAATATTTATATTGGCCTATGTGATAAATAGTATATTGCTTTTTCTCAAGATTAGCATTTTGAACAATTCTAATTTTTTTCTTATGCAAAACAGCTTCTGCATTTATTTCTTGAAAATATTTTGTTTTTGATATATAATCTTTTTCAATGACAACAATATTATTATCGTTGATAATATTGTTGATAATATTATTGATGTTTTTGTTCATAGGGTAAAGATAATAAAAAATCTTTACCCTGTAAATTTATTTTTTCATTTTTTTCAGCGATTTTAAAAAAGTGTCGAAATTCTTAAAAATTAAGTTTTTTGAGTATAATATTTTATTTAAATTTTAAACCTTTCTATTATCTGTTTTAGTTGAAAACTCTCTTCTTTAAATTCTTTTGAACTCTCTTCTAATATTGTAACAAAGTTTGTATTGTTTTCTATAATTGAATTTTGTTCTTCTATTGAGGTAATAATATTTTTTAAAAAATCAACCCCTTTTGATATTCTTTCATTTAATTCATTAGATAATTCATTTAATTTTTTAGTATTATTTAAGACATCACTGAACTTGCTTTGTTGAAGTGTAATTAGATCGTTCAATTTTTTCATACTTAGATCAATAGTAAAAATATTTTCTATTATTTTATTAAAATTTTCAAATGTTTCTTTAAATATTAAATTCTCTTCATTTGATAAAGAGTTACTCTTTTCTACTTCCTGTATTGAGATCATTACACTTTCTTTTATTTTCTTCATTAAATTAACTATTGTTTTTATAGAATCATTTGAATTTTCGGAAAGTTTTCTTATCTCTTCAGCAACTACTGCAAACCCCTTTCCATAATCACCAGCATGAGCAGCCTCAATTGCTGCATTCATTGCTAATAGATTAGTTTTGTCAGAAATTTCATTTATACTGTTCAAACTATTATCTATATAATTTGTTAAGTATTCTACATCTTTTATTTTATCTGATA
>JAAYUH010000075.1 GCA_012517755.1 bacterium
CAACATTAAATCCTTCAAGATATTTTAATTTATCTAAAATCGGAGCCATAGCTCCTAATTATTATGCAAATATTGTTGTTTTCTCAGATTTAAATAATTTTGAACCTCTACTTGTTTTTCATAAAGGTAATCTTGTTGCAAAAGAGGGAGTCCCAATGTTCTCTTATGAAAAAACAAAATCTGAGGGAGGAGTAAAAAATACTATAAACATTAAAACCTTAACATATGATAAGATTAAAATTAAAGCTTTGAATGATTCTATAAATGTAATAGGTGCTTCTTCAAAATCTTTAATAACTGAAAGATATATTTTAAAAGCAAAAATTGAAGATGGATATATTGTATCAGATACAAAAAGAGATATTTTAAAAATAGTTGTAGTTGAAAGACATAAGGCAACTGGGAATGTAGGAGTAGGATTTATAAGAGGATTTAAATTAAAAGAAGGAGCAATAGCATCTTCAATCGCTCATGATCATCATAATATTATATCAATAGGAGCAAATGATAAAGATATTTTGCTTTCTATTTCTATACTTGAATCTTACGGTGGAGGAATATCAATTGCAAAGAATGGTAAAATTTTACATTTATTATCACTTCCTTATGGTGGTTTGATGACAGACAAAAGTGCAAAAGAGGTTAATGAAGAATATAATAGATTGCTTTTTATAGCAAACAAACTTGGAATTGAACTTGAGGATCCTTTTATGACTCTCTCTTTTATGGCACTACCTGTTATTCCTCATCTTAAAATAACAGATATAGGTTTGGTTGATACAGACAATTTTAAAGTTATATCAATTTTTGATGTTGGAGGATAAAAATGAAAATAATAGCTGGAGGGATGGTTTATTATAATGGAAAACTTGAAAATTTAGATATTTTGATTGATAAGGAATCAATAATAGGTATTGGTAAATTTTCTTCAGAAGGTAAAGAGATAATTGATGCAACAGGTTTAATAATTTTACCAGGTGGAATAGATATGCATGTTCATTTTAATGACCCAGGTTTTACAAATAGAGAAGAGTTTGATAGTGGAAGTAAGGCAGCAATATCTTCAGGAATAACAACTATTGTAGATATGCCTTGTACATCAATTCCACAAATAAAAAATAGGGAATCTCTTTTCATAAAATTAGATTCAATTAAAAACAAGGCTTTTTGTGATTATGCACTTTATGGTGGTATCACTGGAGATATGGTAAGGGAATCTAATTTTAATGATCTTTTAGAACTGTATGATGAAGGAGTTGTTGGTTTTAAAATTTATGGTTATTCGTCTGCACCTTATTACGAACATCTAACTTATGGAGAGATGTATGATCTTTTTTCTTTTTTAAAAAATAGAGACATTCTATTTACAATTCATGCAGAGGATTTTTCAATCATAGACTATTTTATGGAAAAGGTAAAAAAAGATAAAAATTTAAAAGGTGGAGAAGCATGGATAAAAGCGAGGCCATATTTAGCAGAACCAGTTTCAATCTGGAACACTTCAAGATTTATTAAAGATACAAATTTAAAGTTACATATTGCACATATATCAACAAGTGAAGGTGTTAGGATAGTTAAAGAGAGAAAAGAGCAGGGAGTTAAAATTAGTTGTGAAGTAACTCCACATCATCTTTTATTAACACAAGACGATTTGATCAGAAATCCAAAACTTGTAAAAACCTCTCCAACTGTTAGATGTTATGAGAATAAAGAACTATTATGGAAATATTTAGAAAATAAAATTATTGATTGTGTTGCATCTGATCACTTTTCTGGTGAATGGAAGAGTGAAAAAGATAAAGATGATATATTTGAAATTGCCTCTGGAATATCTGGAATTGATACTATTTTTCCAATTATTTTTTCAGAGGGAGTAGTAAAAAAAAGAATTTCGATAAAAAGATTTGTTGAGGTTATGAGCGAAAATCCTGCAAAAATTTTAAATATAAGTAAAAATAAAGGCGGAATAGAGGTTGGGAAAGATGCTGACCTTGTTTTTATTGATTTGAAAAGAAAATGGAGGGTGAAAGGCAATCTATTTTATAGTAAAGGTAAATATACACCGTTTGAAAATTTTGAAATATTCGGAAAAGTTGTTAAAACAATTCTAAGAGGTGAGGTTGTTTTTGATGAAAGTAGGGGATTTCTAATTGAAGGTGGGTATGGAAAATGGATTAAAAGAGAATATTGACTTGAATGAATATAATAATTGAAAAAGAGTGGATAAAAACAAAAGATAATTTTATAAAAAATGGGAGAAAATTAATGGTTATAGGGGGTTCAGATTCAGGAAAATCAACATTTATTCTTTATCTTGCAAATGAAATTTTCAAAATTGGAAAAAAAGTTAGTGTTTTAGATTTGGATATAGGACAATCTAATATAGGTCCTCCTGGTACAATAGGTTTTGGAATAGTTAGAGAAAATTTAAATAATTTATCTGAAATAGAACCTGAAAAAGCGTATTTTATTGGTGGAGTATCTCCTAAGGGTAATCTTTTACAATTAGTTATTGGTAGTTTCAAACTTTTAAAGGAAATGGAGAAAAAATTTTTAGATTATATATTGATAGATACAACAGGTTTAGTTAATGGCATGATTGCAGAAGTTTTAAAACATAATAAAATTGAGGTTTTGGATCCTGATTATATTATTATTTTTGAAGATGAAAACGAGATAGATAATTTAATTAATCCTTTTATTTATGAAAATAAAAAAATAATAAAAATAAAACCCTCATCAAATAGCATTGAAAGAACAAGGTTAGAGAGAATGGAGTATAGAAATAAAAAATTTAGAGAATATTTTTCAAATAGTAAAAGAATAAAAATTCATTTTAATGAAAATAATATTATTGGTTATGATTTAAAAAAATATACTCCACTTCAAAACTCAATAGTTGGACTTTTGGATAAAGATAGATTTCTTCTCTATCTTGGAATATTAGAAAGTATAGATAAAGATAGAGATTCAATGATAATTAGAGCACCGATAATTAAGGAAAAGGAGATAAAATTTATAAAATTTTCAAATTTATATTTCAATATGGTGTCTGACACCAAAATGACATAATTTTTGACAGATTATATTAAACCTAAATCTTTTCCACCTTTATATAGTGCTCTTAAGGCTTTATCAATATCTTCTGAGGAGTGTGATGCCATAATACAAGAACGAAGTCTTGAAGTTCCAGGAGGTATTGCAGGAGTTAGAATTGGAAATATTAAAATTCCCTCATCCCATAAAATCCTTGTGAGTTTAAGAGCAAGTTCATCATCTTTTAAAAGGATAGGTACAACTGCTGATTGAGTGTTCATTATATTATAACCCATTTTTTTAAGCTCTGAAGTGTAGTGATCTATATTTTCCCACAATTTTTTTATTCTCCATTTTTCTTCTTCTATAATATCAAAAGATACAATAGCAGCCATTACTTGTGGTGGAGGTAAGGCAGCAGAAAAAATATATGCTCTTGAATTATGTTTTATAAAATCTATTAAATTTCTATCACCTGCTATATATCCTCCAACAGATGGTATTGTTTTTGAGAGTGTTCCCATATCAATATCAACTTCATTATAAATGTTAAAATATTCTTCAATTCCTTTTCCATTTTCACCTAACACCCCGAGTGAATGAGCTTCATCAATCATTAGAATAGCATTATATTTTTTCTTTAATTCAATAAGTGCTGGAAGTGGAGTTATATCTCCATCCATTGAATAAACCGCATCAACAACTATTAGCTTTACACTGTCATCAGGAGTTTCTTTTAAAAGATCCTCAAGGTGCTCCATATCATTATGATCAAATCTTATAAAGTCTGCTCTTGATTGAATTGCACCATCAACAATACTTGCATGGTCGTATTTATCGCAGAAAACATAATCATCTTTGGTCAATAGAGTTGAAATTGTTGTTAAATTTGTTACATATCCACTACTAAAGACTGCGCCTGCTTCTCTTTGCTTAAATTTTGCAATTCTCTCCTCAAGTTGGATATGAAGTTTGGTTGTTCCTGCAAGAAGTCTTACTCCATGAGCACCTGTACTGAACTCATCAATTGCTTTTTTGCTTGCTTCATTTATTTTTGGATGATTTAAAAGTCCAAGATAAGAATAAGAACCAAACATAATCATATCTTTGCCTTCAACAATAACATGAGCATCATAAATTTTTTCAATAGGCGCTTGATAGAAATATAAATTTCTTTTTTTTGCATCATTCAATCTTTCTAAAAATTTATCTATTCTTTCATTTAGGGGATTCATTAATTCCTCCTTAATAAAAATTACTTTTTTAATTATACTATATTTGATAAAATTTTAATAAGTTTAATTATCTGGAGGTGTTTTATGGAGTTCCAAATTTTTTTACCAACTAAAGTTTTTTTTGGAAAAGGAGATCTTTCAAAGATTAAAGAGATAAAAAATTTTTTAGGTAAGAGAGCATTGATAGTAACAGGACAAAAATCAACCAAAGTTAGTGGCTCTTTATCCAATTTAATAAATTATCTAAAAGAAGTTGATGTTAATTTTGTTCTTTTTGATAAAGTTATTCCAAATCCAGATACTAAAATTGTTATTGAAGGTGGAGAAAAGTATATTGAAAATGATTGTACATCTATAATTGCAATTGGAGGTGGGAGTAGTATTGATGCTGCAAAAGCAATTGGTATTTATGCTGTTAACAGAGAAATAGCCCCCTTTTTAACTGGAGAAAAAGTTTTAAAAAACAAAATTCCAACTCTTGTTGCAATTCCAACTACTTCAGGGACTGGTTCTGAAGTGACAAAATTTGCAGTTATCACTTATGAAAATAAAAAACTTGCAATTACATCAGAATTAATAATTCCAGATTTTGCAATTCTTGATCCATTACTCACTTTAACAATGAATGAAAAAATTGTTAGAGATACAGGATTAGATGCTTTATCTCATGCACTTGAAGGTTTATTTTCAATTGGCTCAACTCCATTTTCTGATATTTTTGGTTATGAATCAATAAAAATAATATACAAATATTTACCGAGGAGTTTTTCAAGTAGTGAGGATTTAGAGGCAAGAGAGATGATGCACCTCGCTTCAATGTATGCTGGAATTCAAATATCTCATAGTGGAACAGGAATTGTTCATGCGATGGGATACCCTCTTACATTAAGATATGAATTTCCTCATGGTTATTCTAATGCGCTTCTTATGCCATATGTTTTTAAATTTGAACTACCAAATGTATATGAAAAGATGGCTAAAGTTATTGAAGTTTTAGATTTATCAACAGGAGATAAATATAAAGATGCAGAAAAATTGATTGAATTATTGGTAAACCTCAACAAGATGATGAATGTTCCATTAAGTTTAAAGGATTTAGGTGTTGAAAAGAATGAATTAGAAATTTTTGCTGATGAAGTTGACAAAAATGAAAGATTAAAAAAAATTTCACCAAGAGCACCAAATTATGATGAAATATTATCTATTTACAAAAATGCATATTTAGGTGTATTATAGTTAGGTGAATAGAAAAACATTTAATCCGATAGATATTTTATCAATAGTTTTAATTTTTTCTATTTTCTATTTTGTATTTATTGGAAGTAAAAATTATTCTCAAGTTGCAGTGCAACAAAAGGGAATAATACTTTCAGCAAAATATTTACCACTTTATTCTTTCTATTCTATTTTAAGAGTTTTTATAGCATTTATTCTATCATTTATATTTGCTATTGTTTATGGATATCTTGCATATAGAAATAAAACATTAGAGATCTTTTTGGTACCTCTTCTTGATGTTCTTCAATCAATTCCTGTTTTGTCATTTTTACCTCCAGTTTTCTTTTTTATGTTTTCTGTTTTTAATGGTTCACGAGTTGGACTTGAACTTGCTTCAATTATTCTTATTTTTACGGGTCAGGTTTGGAATCTTATTTTCAGTTTTTATAACTCATTAAAAACCATACCAAGAGAGTTAGATGAATGTGCAAAAATAAATAAACTAAATTTCTGGCAAAGATTTACAACACTTGATCTTCCGCATGCTTCTATCAGTTTAATATGGAATAGTATGATGTCAGTTGCTGGTGGATGGTTTTTCTTAATGGCTTGTGAAAATTTTTCTATTATAAATCAAAATTATACACTTCCTGGATTGGGTTCGTTTCTTGCAAAAGCATCTGAAGAAGGAAAATTAAGTTTAATGTTTCTTGGATTAGGAACCTTAATTTTAATAATTATCTTGATAGATCAATTAATTTGGAGACCATTGATAGCTTGGTCAACTAAGTTTAAATTAGAAGAAAAAGGTGAAGAAGAGATTAAATCTGTGGTTCTTGATTGGTATCAAAAATCAAATATCATAAATTTCATTTCAAAAACATTTGTTTCTCCTTTTGATAAAATGATGATAAAAATCTTCTCAAAAAGGAAAATTTCAAATGAGAACTTTACTGTTGAAGTGATTAAGAAAATAGCTTCTTATGTAATTTTTGGATTACTATTTCTATTAATATTAAGAGGTTTTGAGGGCTTAATAAAACTAATAAGTTCAGTTTCTTTTGAAGATTGGATACTAATTGTTAAGAGTGGATTTTATACTTTTATAAGAGTTATACTTGCTGTTGCAATAGGGTATATGTGGACAATACCTGTTGGAGTTAAAATTGGTATAAATCCAAAAGTATCTAAGTATGCACAACCAATTGTTCAAATATTAGCATCCATTCCTGCAACTGCTATTTTCCCAATTATTTTGTTGTTCTTTTTAAATTTTAAAGG
>JAAYUH010000076.1 GCA_012517755.1 bacterium
CCTTTCCAATCCCCTTGATTTTAAATCTTTGAAAATGTCGTCCCATACACTTGCACTTTCTTGTGGATAAATATAAAATCCAAGAATATCCCTATATCCTTCTGTATTTACTCCTAATACTAAATACACTGCTTCTTTTGCTGTTAAAGACAATGTAAATTTCATCAAAAAGTGGAATTGAAAATTCCCCACTTAAAAAAATTTAATATTTTAAAAATAATATGAGAGATTAATCTCCTTTTGCAAAGATAAATACAAGGAGTAATCTCTCATGATAAATATAAAGGAAATTATGAATATTTTCAAGTTAAAAGATTTAGGATATAGTATTTCATCAATAGCAAGGGAAGTTGGTAAAGATAGAAAGACTATCAGGAAATATTTAAAAAAAGGGAAAATAGAAATACCTAAATTTAAAGAGAGGAAAAAGAAAGGAAGTAAGCTTGATAAATATATGGAAGCAATAAAAAATCTTTTAAATATGGGGGAAACAAGAAATGAGACTGTATCAGCAGTTGTTATTTATGATAAGATCAAGAAGATGGGTTATGAGGGATCTCTATCTTTATTAAGAAAAATGATCAGTAAAGAGAAAGATCTTATAATAATGAGATTAAAGCCTATCATCAATACTTTGGCTGGTGAACAATCTCAGGTGGATTGGGGAGAGAAGTATCTTGTCGATGAAAATGGAAAAAAACACAAGGTTTACATTTTCTGTATGGTACTCTCATATAGTAGAATGAGATTTGTCAAATTTTATCCAAAGGCAAATAGATATTACTTTCTTTTAGGACATATTGAAGCATTTTCATTTTTTAAGGGGGTTCCAAAGAGTATACTCTATGATCAAAGTAAATGTGCGGTAGATAAACCTGGATTTAAAAAGGTTACACTTAACAAGAAATTCGATGAATTTGCAATACACTATGGATTTTATCCAGGATTTTGCAAACCATATAGGCCAAGAACAAAGGGGAAAGTAGAAAATATGGTGAAATATGTTAAAAATAATTTTTTGGTTTTAAGAAATTTTATTAATTATGAAATATTAAATGATGAAGGGAGAGAATGGATCAATGATAAAAACAATTCAATTCATTCATCATTGAATAAAATACCATTAGAAGTGTTTAACAGTGAGGAAAAAGATAAATTAAATCCTTTGCCAGAAGGAAAATATGAAATTTACGAACTTGAAACAAGAAAAGTGCTCGATACTGCAACAATTTCATTTGGAAATACTTATTATTCTGTCCCTGTATCATATATTGGAAAACATGTTACTTGCAAACTTTATTATGATAAAAAAGTTCTTTACATATATCATCAGGATAAGTTTTTGTGTAAACATAATATTACAAAGGATAAACAAAAATATGTGATCAAAAAGAAGCATAGAAAGGAAGTATTCGATTACTGGCGTAATGATTTGAAAACATTCTATATTTTACCAAAGATGAAAAAAAGTAAAGTGATTGATAACAATATAAATAGACCACTTTCATATTATGAAGAAGGAGAAAAAGATGGATAAGGTTATTTATGAAAGAATGCATAATAATTTATTAAAACTAGATTTATGCCACCTTGAAACAAGAATTGATGGTTTGCTTGAAGATTCTTCAAATTCAAAGAAGAGTATTGTAGAGATAATAGAAGGAATACTTGATGAAGAGATAACATTCAGGGAATCTCGAATTGCAAATACGAGGATCAAACTTGCCAGGTTTCCTTTCATTAAGACAATAGATCAATTTGAGTTTACATTTCAACCAAATTTAGATAAGGAACGAGTATTAAGTCTTTTTTCACTTAATTTTATAGAAGAAAAGGGAAATGTAATACTTATAGGTCCTCCTGGTGTTGGAAAAACACATATTGCTATATCTCTTGGAATTTCAGCCTGTCAACATGGATATACTACTTATTGGACAACGTTTCAGGAATTGATTGAAACATTAAGGATAGCTCATAAACAAAATAGACTTAAAAGAAAGTTACAGACTTTCTCAAAACCAAAATTGTTGATTATTGATGAGATGGGTTATTTACCTTTAGGCATAGAAGAATCTAATTTCTTCTTTCAGCTTGTATCATCACGATATTTAAAGGGTTCAATAGTTTTGACATCAAATAGAAACTTCAGCGAATGGGTAGATATATTTCCACAAGAATCAATTGCTGCTGCTATATTGGATAGATTATGTGAGAATTCAAAAATAATAAAAATTATTGGAGAATCTTATCGAATTAAAAGTAAAAAGAAACTGGGATTATTTGAAAAAACTTAAGTTAAGTGGGGAATTTTAAATTCCTGTTTTTGGGGAAAATTAAATTCTTCTTGACACTTAATAATATAAAAACATTACAGAATGCTTCACAGTGGGATAAAATAAAGAGCGATTTAGATTGCAATGCTGCCAGATATTTTAAGAAATTGTTGATAAACACTGGAATTAAAGAATCTGTAATACTACCACTTTTACAAAATATAAAATCTGCAATTAAGAATACTGACGTTCAAATTGATCAAGATATGAGCATATTTAAATATATCGACGTACTTGTAAGTAAA
>JAAYUH010000077.1 GCA_012517755.1 bacterium
GGGATAATAGAAAATTATGATGAAATAAAAAAGGATTTAATTGAAAAAGGCCATAGATTTCTTTCAGAAACAGATACTGAGGTTGTTCCTCATCTAATCGAAGAGTATTATGAAGGTGATATTTTAAAAGCAGTTTTAAAAGCAGTGAATAAGTTAAGAGGTTCATTTGCACTTGCTATTTTATCTAAGAAAGAGAGAGACAAAATAATTGCAGTTAGAAAAGAATCACCACTCATTGTTGGAATAGGAAAAAATGAAAATTTTCTTGCATCTGATATTCCAGCTCTTCTTCCTCATACAAAAAACATAGTGATTCTTAAAGATGGTGAGATCGCACTTATAACTAAAGATGAGATAAAAATCTTTGATATGGAAGGTAATCAAATTGGAATTGAAAAGATGGAGGTCAATTGGAGTTTAGAGCAATCAGAAAAAAAAGGTTATAAACATTTTATGCTAAAAGAGATAATGGAGGAAGGGGAGGTTTTAAAAGAGGTTATAAGGGGGAGAGTAAAAGATGAAAGAATTGAACTTAATGAGATAAAAGATAAAGATTTTTTAATGAAAGTTGAAAATATATATATTATTGCTTGTGGAACTGCATATCATGCAGGTTTGATTGGAAATTATATTCTTACTGATTTACTTGATATTCCTGTTAAAACTGAAATTGCATCAGAATTTAGATATGAGAATCCAAATTTAAGTAAAAATTCACTTGTTATTCTTGTTTCACAATCTGGTGAAACAGCTGATACTATCGCTTCTCTAAGAGTTGCAAAAAAACTCGGAGCAAAAACCTTAGGAGTTGTTAATGTAAATGGTAGCACGATATGTAGAGAAAGTGATGAAGTTTTACAGATATTTGCAGGACCTGAGATTGCGGTTGCTTCAACCAAAGCATATGTTGCTCAAATTTTAACTCTTCTACTTTTTTCAGTTTACATAGGAAAAATTAGAGGAGATGTTGATGAAGATTTTGAAAAATATATCGTTAATGAGATAAAAAGAGTTTCAGAATTTAGTGAGATACTTCTTGATAAAAAAGATCAATATGTTGAGATTGCAAAAGAGATCAAAGATTTGGATGATATCTTTTATATTGGAAGATTACTTGATTATCCAACTGCTCTTGAAGGAGCTTTAAAATTAAAGGAGATTTCCTATATACATGCAGAGGGGTATCCTGCAGGTGAACTAAAGCATGGTCCACTTGCTTTGATTGAAGAGAAGGTTCCAACTTTTGCAGTTTCAACTGATGAAAGAGTTTTTGAAAAAATAGTTTCAAATATAAAAGAGGTAAAAGCAAGAAATGGTAAGGTTTATTCAATTGTAAGAGAAGATTTCAAAGGAATAATTGAGGAATCAGATAGAAGCATTATTGTCCCAAAAACACATATATACCTATCGCCAATTCTCTCAGTTATTCCATTACAACTCATTGCATACTTCACTGCTGATTTAAGAGGACTTGATGTTGATAAACCAAGAAATTTAGCAAAATCAGTAACTGTAGAGTGAGGTGAAAAATGTTTGAAATTGAAGCAATTTTGTTGGGTGGGCAAGATAAGTTAGAGGATTGGGTAAAAGAAGAAGGAGCACCTCATAAAGCACTCCTTCAAATTGGAAAAAAGAAGATGATTGATTATATTCTTGAATCACTTAGAAATACTCCTCAAATTAAAAGGATTGTCCTTACTGGTGATAGAGAAATTTATAAAGATTACATTGAAAAAGTTGATCTTTTTATTGATGACACTCATAATTTTGTCGATAATTTAATAAAAATTTCAGAAAAAGTAGAACTTCCCTATTCTGTTTTTGTACCAATTGATGTTCCATTGATAACATCTGAAATATATGAAAAAACATTTTCTTATTGTGAAGAATTTTGTCCCGATTGTTATCTTTATGTACTTGTCAACAATAAAAAGGATGTTGATGAGAAACTTCCTGGGACGAAAAGGACTTATTGGAGGTTAAAGGGTGGATATTATAAAATGGGCAATATCTTTTTAATAAGAAAAGAACTTTACCCAAAAGCAATAGAATATGGAAAAATTCTTTTTGAAGCAAGAAAATCTGCTGTTAAACTTGCATCTTTTTTCCCTTTATGGTTTATTATAAAAATAATTTTCCATCAAGCAACATTGAGGGATTGTGAAAAAGTTGTTGTTGATAAGATAAAATTAAAAGGAAGAGCAGTACCAATTCCATATCCAGAAATTGCTGTAGATGTTGATAAAAAGAGTGACCTTGATTTTGTAAGGAAGTTACTCTAATTTGGGGTTAGGTCTTGCAATAACACATTTTCAAATACATGTTGATGATTGAAATTTTATAAACTGAAAAAAGTTTTACTATCTGCTATAATATAGTAAGAAGAGGTAAATGTAAGATATGGCATTAGAAGGAAATATCGAGAATTTTACAATTATTGATGTTTTGACATTAATATCAAACAGTAAAAAGAGTGGAATTTTATATATAGAAGGGAAAAGAATGGAAGAAAATTTATCTGGTGAGATATATTTATCAAATGGCAAAATAGTAGATATAAAATCAGGAACATCAAGAGGCGAGGATGCATTTTTTCAAATTGCCCTCTTAGATAAAGGTAAATTTTCTTTTAAACCTCAAGAAATCAATATTCCATCAACTATCACTAAAAACTTAGAATCATTGTTAATGGAAGCTATGAGAATGAAAGAAGAAACAGAAGAAATTTACAAAAAAA
>JAAYUH010000078.1 GCA_012517755.1 bacterium
AGAAATTTTTTGAAACTCTCTTTTGCATCTTCATTTAATTTAAATTTATGTGTTATTAATCTATGAATTTTGATGCTCCATCTTAAATTTCTTCCTTTTTTGCTCCATCCTATAATTTGATTAGGAAAAGGAAATCTATAAAAAGATGCATTTAATTCAACTGCATTTAAATTGCTATTTTGAATATACCAATCAAAATTACCTCCCTTATTCCATGAATACATCCATCCTGAAGTTCCAACAAATATTTCCATTTATTAACCTCAAATTAATTATAAAACTAAATTTATTTTATAATTAATTAAGAAACTATTTAAAGTATCAATTTAGGAGGTGATAGTTGGATAAATTTTTTGATTTTGAAGGTTACAAAATTTATTACCACTCAAATGGTGAAGCTAAAAAGGGTAAAGTATTTATTGTTCATGGGATTGGAGAGCATATAGGTAGATATAAAAGAATTGAGAGTATTTTAGTAAATGATGGATTTATGGTTGAAGGTGTTGACTTAATTGGACATGGAAAAACATCAGGAAAAAGAGGAGATATACCCTCTTTTGATTTTCTTTTTAAAGTTTTTGATGAAGCGATCAAAATTCAACCCAATGAAAATGTTTATCTTTTGGGACATAGTCTTGGTGGATTGATCGGTGTTAGATATTTAGAAGAAAGAGAAAAACTCTTTAAAAAAGCAGTTATATCAAGTGGCATCTTTTATTTTGATCAAAGTTCTTTGCCCAAAATTCTTTTATCTTTATCGAAAATTTTACTGAAAATTTATCCCTCATTTACTCTCAGTAATAGGATTGATGTAAATGAGTTATCAAGAAATGAAGAAGAGGTTAAAAAATATGTAGAAGATCCACTTGTTCATACTAAAATTTCAGTAAGACTTTTTAATCAAATAATTACTGAATCACAAAAGGCATTAAAAAATCCAGTAAATGTTCCTATTCTTATCTTGTATTCTAAATTAGATAAGATTGTCGCTCCAGTCTCATCGGAATTACTTTATGAGAGTTGGATTGGAGAAAAAACAATTAAAGATTACCCTATGAAGCATGAACTCTTCAATGATCCAGAAGGAGATGTTGTTATTAAAGATATTTTGGACTTTCTTAATAAATAGTTTATAAAAAGTAGGCTGTCTGTTTTTGTAAACACTTTAATCTTCATCAAGGGATTCAGTTGAAATAACATTTACTCCTAAATTTAGAATGTTTTCAATTAAAATCTCATTGATTTTTATTTTTTTATTAATTCTCAATTTTTTTATCTCTTTTAATACAGGAAAGATCATATCTTTTGGTATTTCCCTATTAACTCTTACAGCAACTCTTCTCTTTTTAAAACCAACTGTTTTTACTGTTGTTGTTAAACTTCTTAATGGATTTTTAATTTCATTTAAGACATAGTTAATGCCTTTTTTACATTTATAATTAGATATATCTCCACTTTCATTGATATTTATCCGGCATCCGATTGGACATTCAATGCATATTATCTCTTTCATATAATTTCTAAAATCACCTCATCTTTTTCAATTATTTCAGGATTTATTGTAATTTCTTCCATTTGTGAAGGATAAAGAGCAACTATTTTTTTCTTAAAAACTATTTTATTATCTTCTCTTAAGATAAGTGATTTATTAAAAATAGGTTCTTTAACTCTAAAATATATATTTGCCTTTTCACTATCCTTTTCAATTATTTGAGGAATAAAATTTTTAATTAGATTTCCTGTTTTAAGTTTAATACCATTATTATTTATTTCTCTTTTACCTTTTAAAATTGCATCAAGCGAATTTAAACTCGATACCATTGCTTTATCCACAAGATCAAAAATTGTTAGAGAGTTCCCCAAAAGAAAAACCCCAGGAATATTTGTTAAAAAATTTTGATTCACTATTGGTTGATTTGTTGATTTATCAAAAAGAAGATTTTTTCTTAAAATATCAATTTCAGGAATTAATCCGACTGACAAAAGAAGGGTATCTGCTTCAATTTCCTTAATCTCCCCTATTTGATTAAAATTTTTATCAACTTCTGAAACAAAAATTTTTTCTAACCTATCTTTTCCCTCAACTCTTATAACTGTATGTGATAGATAAAGTGGTATTTCAAAATCTTCAAGACATTGCTTTATATTTCTTGGTAGCCCACCAAAAAAAGGCATTATTTCATAAATTCCAGCAACATCCATTCCTTCAATTTTTAATCTTCTTGCCATAATCAAACCTATATCACCAGAACCCAATATTGCTATTTTGTTACCAATTTTTAGACCTAAAATATTTGTTAAATATTGAGCAAAACCAGCAGTAAAAATTCCTGTTGGTCTATCTCCTTCGATAAAAAGATTTCCTCTATTTCTCTCTCTTGCACCAAGAGCAAAACCATAATAATCTGATTCGACTTCTATAATTCCAATTCTTGAATAAAAATATAATTTTTTATCTTCAAAACCTGAACACATTGAAATAGTATAAACTGGAATATTTAAATTATTTACCTCTTCATAAAGATTCTCAGCAAGTTCAGGACCTGTTAAATTTTTATTGTATACTTGAAGACCAAAACCTGTATGTATACATTGTTTTAATATTCCACCAACCTTCTCTTCTCTATCAAATATAACAACATTTAATCCCTTTTTCTTTGCTTCTTTTCCAAGGAATAGACCAACTGGACCTCCACCAATAATTGTAAGATCTATGTTATTCAATTTCACCATATACTAAGTTTGATTTATTTCCTTTCTTTTTTATTTCAGTAAAATCTAAACCATAATACTCATTCAATATTTTTATTATTCTAATTGTACAAAAAGAACCACCACATCTACCGCTTGATACTCTTAATCTTCTTTTAAGTCCATCTAAATTGACAGGTTTAGGAAATGAATTTAAAGCATCAATAATTTCACCTTTTGAAACAAATTCACATCTGCATATTATCTCTCCATAATTATTATTTTTTTGAATCAAATTATCAGTTTCATTTTTATCCAAATCATTGATTTTTATATTTGGTTCAAGATAATCTTTAAAATTCTTTTTCTCAATAAGATTAATTTTTTCCTTAATGAGTCCTGCAACCATTTTTGCAATTGCTGGTGCAGAAGTTAATCCTGGTGAATCAATTCCCTGAACTTGAACTATATTTTTACCATCTTCATATCCTATAATAAAATCTTTTGTTTTTGAAGAAGCTCTTACTCCAGCAAAATCTCTTATTATATATGGGTTAAAATCAAAATCAATATATTTATTAACCTTTTCAAGAATTTCTTCCTTTTCTTTTAAATTTGATGATGTGTCATAAAAAGAGACTTTATGTGAAGTTGGACCAAGAAGAAGATTGCCATGTGGAGTTGGAGAAATTGTGATACCTTTACCTATTTCTGTTGGAATTCCAAAAATTGGTCTACTAACCAAATTTTTTAAATTTTTATCTGTTACAAGATATTGCCCTCTTCTTGGGAAAATTAAATTCTCATCTTCTAAAAATTTTTTACCAAAGAACCCAAGAGCATTGACAAAAATTTTTGTTTCTAAATCCCCCCTTTTTGTGATCAATTTAATACTATCTTTTTCATTAATTAAATCAAAAATTTCACAATCTAAAGTTACATCTCCACAATTTTCATATCCATTTTTAACTAAATTAAATGTTGCAATAAATGGATCAATAATTCCTGCGTCTAAACAAAATAGCCCTTTTGTATAGTCATCTCTTAAATTTGGCTCTAAATTTTTAATTTTCTCTTTTGATAAAATTTCTAATTCAACACTATTTTTCTGACTATTTATGAAGAGGTCATTTAAAATTTTCTCTTCATTTTCATTATAAGCAAGAACTAAAACGCCATTAAATTGTGATGGAATGTTTAATTTTTCAACTAAATCTTTCCAGATATCTTTTCCCAAAACATTCAGTTTTGCCTTTAAACTTCCTGGTGTGGGATCATATCCTCCATGAATTATTCCTGTGTTTGCAATTGTTGAACCAAAAGAACAGATATCTTCTTCTTTTTCAATTAAAGCTAATCTTAATTCATATTTTGATAATTCTCTAAAAATATTAGATCCAACAA
>JAAYUH010000079.1 GCA_012517755.1 bacterium
GTTCTAAAAAAATGGTAAAAGGTTATAACTCCATAAATTTGAGAAATGGGAATTTTCATCTCTTCTGATATAAAGTATTGTACTTCATAGGGGATATAACCAAAAAGTTCTTGAGCCTTATAAAGAACATCAAGAATTGCACCTTTTTCATCTTTTGTCTCATCAATAAATTGTTTTAATTCCCTATACTGTTCATTGTCTGGAATATGAACTGTTTTTAGCATTCAAACCTCCTTATAATTGAAATTTTATTTTCTTTATTAAAAATTTTTGTAAGTGAATCAATTTTTTCATTTTTATACTCAAAAATAGAAAAAACTCTCCCTATATCATCTAAAAAATGAGCATCTGAAAAAGAAATAAAAACATATTTTATATAATCTGGATAGTATTTTAGAAAATCTTCTTTTTCTTTTGAATAAGATATCTCAACAAATTTTATATCAATATCTTGTGGAATAAAACCGAGTTGTGAAATTACACTGAATGTTTCTCTATCAATATGGGCTGGTATAAGAATTCCATTTCTTTCTATTACAACATTGAAGAGCTCTTTAAAAGAAATTTTTGAAGAGTTAATTAATAATTTATCTTCATATCCAGTTATATTCTCATCTTCATCAACAATAACTTGATCTCCAAAATAATCTGGATTATTTTTTATATCTGGCAATCTCTCATAAACTATATTCCAAACTTCATATAAATCAGAATAGTTATCAAAATATGTAAGAACATGAATCTCTTCTTCTGTTTGAACCTCCATACCAAAGAGATATTCTATTCCGTTTTCATAAGACAATTTTTGAGTGACAGCTGAATTTGCTATTGAATTATGATCTGTAATGGAAATTAAGTTAAGTCCGATCTCTTTTGCCTTTTGAACAATTTTTTTTGGTGACATCTCTAAACTTCCACAAGGAGATAGAGTTGAGTGAATATGTAAATCTGCCATAAATTTACCCATCTTTCAAAATTTTATAAAGTTTACCTGATATTGTGAATGGATCAAGTTCAGTTCCCAACAACCACAAACCCTCTTCATTTGATTTTTTTATAACTTCTTCATCAGGAATTAGATTATTACAAATTATTATTCCAGTTAACTCTCTAATTGAAGCAACTGCAATTATGTTTAAATGTCTTTGAACAGTTATCCATAAAGATTTTTTTGGTGCTTTTGCAAGTACAACTGATAGTAAATCTGAAGTATATCCATTTTCAACAATTTTCTCTTTACCTGATGAAAAGATTGTTAGATTAAGAGAATCTATTATTGAATTTATATCCATAACATATTTCATTATATTTATTTATGTTAATTTGTCAACAATATGTATAAATGTTTCTGAAAAAGTTTAAAAATAGTTTACAAAAGTAGGCTGTCTGTTTTTGTAAACATTAAAAAAATTAAATTATATGATATAAATTTTTATTCCCAATCTCTTGAACCAATAAATTTTATTCTTCCAGTTGCAGGAGTTATATAAATAGTTATAACTTTTGGAAGTATAGAGGTCTCTGGAAAAATTATCCAAAGTATCATTCTATGGAATTAGTAATCTATATTGTAGATTGAAAAACTGGATTCCCGTTTTCATGGGAATAACAGAATAGAGAGATTGGAATACTGGATTCCCGTTTTCACGGGAATGACAGAATAGAATAAATGGATTCCAGTTTTCACTGGAATGACAAAATAGAGGAACTGGATTTCAGTTTTCCCCGCTTTAGCAAAGATGAAAATGACAAAATAGAAGTTTTTTAATGATTTAATAACAAGTAACTTGACAAAAAATTTAAATATTAGATACTAATATGGATAATAGAGTAGATTTTGTTATATTAGGAGGTATAGATGAAGAAAAAAGTTATTATTATGGGGGCTGCAGGAAGAGATTTTCATAATTTCAATACCTTTTTTAGAGACAATGAAGAATATGATGTTGTTGCATTTACAGCAACTCAGATACCAAATATTGAAGGAAGAAAATACCCCTCATCACTTGCTGGAAAATTATATCCAGATGGAATTCCAATTTTTCCTGAATCTGAACTAACTGATTTGATAAAAAAATACAATGTAGATTTTGTGGTTTTTTCTTATTCTGATGTTTCACATGAATATGTTATGCATAAAGCTTCACTTTCACTTTCAAGTGGTGCAAACTTTATGTTGCTTGGTCCAA
>JAAYUH010000080.1 GCA_012517755.1 bacterium
TATTGAAACACCTGAATCAATTGGTCCTTATGGTGCAAGAGGTATTGGTGAACATCCTGTACTTGGAGTTGCTCCAGCAATTTTAAATGCCATATACGATGCAATTGGGGTAGATTTATATGAAGTACCTATATCAAAAGAAAAAATTCTTGAATTAATAAAAGATAGAACAAAGGAAAAAGAGGGAGTATAATATGGAAAAAATCAATTTTAAAGTTAATGGTGTATTAAAAACCATAGAAATAGAAGGTTATGAATCTTTGCTTGAGATTTTAAGAGAAAAATTTAATTTAACAGGAACTAAAAAGGGATGTGATGACGGTTCTTGTGGAGCCTGTACTGTAATTGTTAACGGTGAAGCAGTTAAAAGTTGTATTTTTTCTGCAAAAAAAGTTAATAATGCTGAAGTTATAACGATTGAAGGTTTAGCCAAAAATGGAGAACTTCATCCAATCCAAAAGGCAATGATTGATTCTGGTGCTGTTCAATGCGGATATTGTACGCCAGGAATAATAATGGAATTATACTCGCTTTTTAATAAAAATTTGGATGTAGATGAAGAGCAAATTATAGAAGCCTTATCAAAACATCTATGTAGGTGTACAGGATATGAATCTATTATTGATGGAGCAAAACTTGCTCAAAGATATTTAAAAGAAAAATAAATATCTGGAGGTATCAAATGTATGATATTTTAATTAAAAATGCAAAATTAAGAAAAAAGGATGGATTGTTTTCAATTGGTATTAAAAATGGGAAAATAGAAAAAATTTCACAAAATATAGCAGATAAAGGTGAAAAAGAGATAGATGCAGAAGGTAAATTAGTAACTGAATCTTTTATAAATCCGCATCTTCATCTATGTAAAGTTTATACCTTTATGATGATGGAAGAAGAAGCTCTTAAAGATTATCATGGAGAAGAGATGGGAAAAGCTATGACAGCAATAGAACTCGCTTCTCTTATAAAATCTAAATATGATGAAAAATGGATCATCCCAAATGTTAGAAAAGCAATAAGTCATGCAATTAACTATGGAGTTACTCATGTAAGAGGATTTGCAGATGTTGATACAAAAGCAAAACTTGAAGGAATTAAAGCGTTACTTAAAGTTAAAGAAGAGTTTAAAGGAGTAGTAGATTTACAGGTTGTTGCATTTCCACAAGATGGAGTTGTCAGAGAAAAAGGTGCTTATGAACTTGTAGAAGAAAGTTTAAAAATGGGTGCTGATTTAGTTGGAGGAATTCCATGGATAGAATATACAGAAGAGGATGAAAAAATTCACATTGATAAAATGTTTGAACTTGCAAAAAAATATGATAAAGGAATTTCTATGCTTGTTGATGATGCTGGTGATCCAACACTTAAAACTCTTGAAATGTTAACACTTAAAACAATAAAAGAGGGTCTTAATGGAAGAGTTCTTGCTCATCATGCAAGAGCAATGCAATTTTATCCAACTCCATATTTTATGAAACTTATCAATCTTCTTAAAAAAGGTGAAGTTGGAGTTGTAAGTGATCCTCACACAGGGCCTCTTCATGCAAGAGTCAAGGAGATGATAGAAGAAGGAGCTCTTGTTGTTTTAGGTCAAGATGATATTTCTGATGCATATTATCCTTATGGTAGAAACAATATGCTTGAAGTTGCTTTTCTTGTTTCACATATATTATGGATGACAACAAAAGAAGATATGGAAAAACTTTATGATATGATAACTATTGATGCTGGAAAGGCAATTGGTTTAAAAAATCATCGACTTGAAGAGGGAAATGATGCTAATTTAGTTATTCTTAATGAAGAAAATGTTCTTGAAGCGTTAAGGTACCATAGAGAGCCTAAATTTGTTATTAGTGGCGGAAAATTGATTGATTTAGAAAAATATAAAATATAAAAAAATATAAATGGAGATTACCTTTCAACCTCCCCTCTTATTATCTCTTTAATTCTTGTTAACCTTCCGTGTGTCTCTCTTTCAATTTCATCAAGTTTCATTTTTATAAATTTTATCGTTTCCTGTAATGATGGAATTAAAACATATTCAAGTGCATTAACTCTTCTTCTTGTTTTTTCAATTTCTCTCGCAAGTTCTTCAAGTTGTTTTAATTGTTCACTATATTCTATTAAATCATTTAAAAAATTAATAAAAGCTTGATTTAGTAGATCATATTCAAAGTTAGATATTTCCAATGGATAATTAAATGGATCACCTTCAAAACTATATTTTATTTCAGGGACAGTAACACCCATAACATTTTTTTTCTCTACATTTAAATCTACTTTGACCCTTGGTTTTGATAATAGTTCTAATTTTTCTTTTCCAAGTTGTGATTTTGAAAATAATAAAAGCCTTTCGAGACTTAAAAATTCATCATCAATTTTTTTACTTTTCTCTCTAAAATCTTTTATACTTACGATGAACTCTTTAATCATACCTTCAAGTTTATCTTTAAGAAGTTTATGTCCTCTAATTGCAACAGCTAATCTTTTTTTTAGAGTAAGAAGAACCATACGGTTTGGATTAACTCTCAATCTCATATTATTTTTCCTCTGAAACAAACCTTTTTAAATATTTTTCAATATATTCTTCTCTTACTCTCTTTAATTCAGGAATTGGTATTATTGAAAGAAGTTTCCATCCTATATCAAGAGTCTCTTCAATATTTCTATTTTCATATTCACCCTGATTAACAAACTCTCTTTCAAATCTATCAGAAAATTTTACAAATATTCTATCAACTGATGTTAATGCAGCTTCTCCGAGAATTTTTGCAAGCTCTTCTGCATCTTTTCCTCTTGAATATGCTGCATACAATTGGTTCATCAAATCACTATGATCTTCTCTTGTTTTATCTTTCCCTATTCCTCTATCTTTCAATCTTGAAAGTGATGGCCTAACATCGATAGGTGGATATATTGCTTTTTTATATAAATCTCTTGATAAGAAAATCTGTCCTTCTGTTATATAGCCTGTTAAATCAGGTATTGGGTGTGTTTTATCATCTTCTGGCATTGTAATAATTGGTATCTGAGTTATAGAGCCATTTTTATTTTTAATTCTTCCCGCTCTTTCATAAATAGATGCTAAATCAGTATACATATAACCAGGATAACCTCTTCTACCTGGAACCTCTTTCCTTGCAGCAGATATTTCTCTTAATGCTTCACAATAGTTTGTCATATCAGTTAAAATTACAAGAACATGCATATCAAGATCAAAAGCAAGATATTCAGCAACTGTAAGTGCTGTTCTTGGAAGTGATATCCTTTCAATTACAGGGTTATTTGCAAGGTTAATAAAAAGAACAGCTTTACTTAGAGCGCCAGTTTCTTTTAAATCATTAATAAAAAAATTCGCTTCTTCGAAAGTGATACCCATAGCTGCAAAAACAACTGCAAATTGTTCTCCTGTCTTTAATACTTTGGATTGTCTGGTGATTTGAGCAGCAAGATGGGAATGTGGTAAGCCACTACCAGAAAAAATTGGAAGTTTTTGTCCCCTGACAAGAGTATTCAATCCATCTATTGTAGAAATTCCAGTTTGTATAAACTCGTTTGGATAATCTCTTGAAAATGGATTTATTGGGTTTCCATTTATGTCTCTCAAATCATCTGGAATAA
>JAAYUH010000081.1 GCA_012517755.1 bacterium
AGAGAGAGGCTTATTAACCTCTCTCTTTTATATAATAAGGAGGACTCTATATGAAAATAAATTATAAAAAATAATATTATGGATGCTATTTATAATTGTTTTAATAAATTTAATTTCTACTCCTCGTATTTTTGGAATTAGTTATGAATCAAGAGATACTTATATGAAATCAGAAAATATACTACCAAAATTAATTTCTGAATTTTTTGATTCCTTTATCCATTCAACAATAAAAGAGATTTCTTATCGACTATTTTATGTTGTTTTTTCATTGATATATGTAGGCATTCCTCAATTTTTTGCAATATGGGTAATTTATTTATTATTTCCTATACTTCAATTAATCCCTAAAAATTTTATGATTCTATTTATTATTCTTTGGTTAATTTTAAATTTCTCTCTTATTATTTATCTATATAAAAAATTAAATATACCTAAGATAACCTTTATTAAGATTATAATTTACCCAATAATACTGAGTTGTTATATATTTATGATACTTTTAGAGCATGTTCTTCCTTCTATTAGCTATTTAATTTATCTTTTAATAGTAATTTCTATGATAGCATATCCACTCTACCTCATTGCAAGTTGGCTTGAAAAACTAAAACCAATAAAATGAAAATTTTAATTAAAAAATAAGAAAAAATTTAAGAATTTTCTAAAATTATAAATAATAATAAATGAAATCGAAAAAAATATCTTTGACATGCCCCCATATCTTGGGCACTTAGAGGCCAAATGACCACCTATTAAATATAAATCACTAATAAAATTTATGGTTGATGATTTTAATTTTTCTAATATGTTATGGACTTGTACAAGTGGATTCCCATTTTCACGGGAATGACAGAATATAAACATTTACACAATAATGACAAAATAAAAATAATGGATTCCCGTTTTCACGGGAATGACAAATAAAAAGAATGGATTGCCATACGCACAGGAATAACAAAAGAATTACACGGGAATGACAAAAAACAGTTATTCCTAAGGAAGCAGGTATTTATATTATCATTAAAAATATTAGATTCCCGTTTTCACGGGAATGACAAAATGGAGGGACTGGATTCCCTTTTTCACGGGAACGACAAAAAGAGAAGTTACCAGTGATTGACAAAATAGAGTGTTTTTAAAACATCTATAATCTCATTTCTTTTCTTAATTTTAGAAATATTTTCTAAGATTAAAGAAAAATCATAAAATTTCATATCAATTTAATATTAATATATTTGACAGAAAGTACGAATAAAGTAAAATTTATTATATAAAAGGCGAAGTAGTGGATATATAAAGCCGAAGTGGCGGAACAGGAAGACGCGGTAGACTCAAAATCTACTGGGGGTAAACCTCATGAGGGTTCGACTCCCTCCTTCGGCACCAGGTTTAGATTAATTATTTTTTAAATTATGGAAAAAGGATGGAGATAAAAAAGTTGATAAAAAGGAGGATATTGAGATAAATAAATTCATCGAAAGATATGTGTGTTTGACAGAAAAATGGAGGTTTTTTTAATAATTCTTTAGATTTATTTTTTAAATTATGGAAAAGATGAATATAAAAGAGTTAATAAAAAAAGAGGATAATAAACTTAATACATTAATTGAAAATTGTTTAAGGACAATAATTACTTGTAATTATATTAAAAACATTAAATTTCCATTGCCAATAACAGATATTATTTATCAATGTCATAAAATTGAAAATGGATCAGGAATAGAAGAATTACTTGATTATATTAAAAAAGAGAGTGATAGGCTTTTTAATAAAAGGACATTTAATAATTGTTTAGAGTTTTTTAAAGAAGGTCTAAGTTTTGAATAGAATTTTAATTGAGGTTCTTGATGGAAAAAATTGTATAGGTGGAAGCAAAATATTAATTACAGAAAAAGATCGCTCTTTTTTTCTTGACTTTGGAAAAAATTTTAAAACATGGGGTAACTATTTCGAAGAGTATCTTCAGCCAAGAACTTCAGTTGGCCTTTATGATTTATGGAAATTAAATCTCATTCCAAAAGTTTCTAACATATATAGAGATGACTTGATAGTTTCTGATTTCAAAGAATTTGTTGAGAAAGAAAGAAAATTAAATTTAAAGGCTATTTTTTTATCTCATGCCCATCTTGATCATGCAGGGTTTATCTCAATTTTAAAAGATGATACAGAAATAGTAACATCAAGCATCACAAAAAAAATTTTAAAAGCACTTCAAGATACAGGCGATGGAAGAGTTTTCAATCAATTTACTGAATTGAAAATAAGGGAAGAAGAGATAGATGAACATGGTCAAAAAAAATTAAAACAAAAAAAGGATAGAGAATCAATAAAAAGAAATTTTTTTGAAATAAATAACAATGAATTTGAAGGAGAAATTGATGGATTAAAATTTAAAACATTTTATGTTGATCATTCAATACCAGGTGCTTTAGCCTTTTATTTCGAATTTGAAAATATATCAATAGCATATACTGGAGATATAAGATTTCATGGAAAAAATAGTGAAGATTCATATAATTTTTTAGAAAAAGTAAAAAAATTAAAACCAAATATTTTAATAACAGAGGGAACAAGAATGAATTATGAAAGTGAAAGTAAAAAGGAATCTGATGTATATAAATCTTCTTTTGAAGTTATAAATAATAACAAAGATAAACTTGTAATAGCAGATTTTGGACCAAGAAATATTGAAAGACTTGAAACTTTTTTAAAAATTGTAAAAGAAACCAGTAGAAAAATAGTTATAAATATAAAGGATGCTTATCTACTCGACCTATTAAAAGAAGATGGATTTAATATAATTGATGATGATAATCTATTTATAATTTGTGAAAAAAAATCAAAAGAGAAAAAATGTCTAAATGAAGTTAAAAATAAATATGATGAAAAATTAATTACTATCGAAGATATAAATAAAAATCTTGGTGAATTTATACTCTGCTATAGTTTTTGGGATCTAACTAATTTACTTGATATTGATTTAAAAGATGGAATTTATATTTACTCTTCAAGCGAAGCATATTCAGAGGAACAGGAGTTTGACATTAAAAGATTATTCAACTGGCTTCACTATTTTAATCTTGAACCATTTGGAATTGAATTAACAAATGATAAACCTAAATTCAGTGGAAATTTTCACTCCTCAGGTCATGCTTCTTATAAAGATATAAAATTTATGATAGATGAGATAAATCCTGAATTTATAATTCCAGTTCATACTGAAAAATCTGAGATATTTAAAAATTTATATGGAAATAAGGTAATTGAAAAAGAATATTTTGAATTATAATTTAATCTATGCGGAAGTGGCGGAATGGAATACGCGCTGGATTCAGGTTCCAGTGGGGAAACCCACGAGGGTTCAAATCCCTCCTTCCGCACCATAAAAAATGGAAGATACCATAAAAAATGGAAGATATTCTATTTTATTGTAAAATTATTGAAAAAGGAGTTAAAGATAACAAAAAGTTTGTTATCTTAGATAATACACTTTTTTATCCAGATGGTAAGGGTGGACAAATTGGTGATAGAGGTGAAATAGGAGGGAAAAAGGTAAATTTTGTTTATGAAGAAAATGGTAAAATATTTCACTTTATCGAAGATTTTCCTCAAGATATAGAGGTAAAAGCAAGAATAGATGGAAAAAGAAGGGTTGATATATCAATACAGCACACCTCTCAACATATTCTTTCAAGAATTATTTTAAATTTATATAATAAAGAGACAGTTAGTTTTCATATGGGAGAAGAAACTTCAACATTTGATATTGAATATTTTGATCTTAAAAAGGATGATATAAAGAGAATAGAAGAAGAGGCAAACAAAATAGTAACATTAAAAAAAGATATCAAGATATATTTTATTGATGAAGAAGATATAGATAAAATTCAATTAAGAAAAAATGTTGAATTGGATGGAAAAATAAGAGTTGTTGAAATAGATGATTTTGATAAAACAATGTGTGGTGGAACTCATATTAAGAATACAATTGAAATAAAATTGATAAAAATAGTTAAATTTGAAAAAATTAAGGGAAACTTGATAAGAATTTATTATCTAAGTGGAGATAGAACTATCTTTTTTTTCAATTTACTTTCAGAAACTTTGGAGAATTTAAAAAATAGATATTCAGTTGGATTAAATGAAATTGAAAATTTTATAGATAATTTAATAAAAGAGAGAGATTTATCAAGAAAAAAATTAAAATTATTAAAAGATGATTTAATTGAAAAAATTATCGAAGAAAACAGAGAAGAGAAAATGTTAATGACCTATTTACCATATCTTGAAAGTGAGGATTTAATTTATCTATCTAAAAAATTGATATCTAAGGATACAAATTTTATTTTTCTATATAATGATGATGCTGGAATTATTAATAAAAATGAATCATTAAATATTGATCTATTCAAAATTTTAAATGAGATAAAAGAGAAATTTAATATAAAAGGTGGAGGAAAAGATTTTATAACTCTTAAAATTGATAAAAAGGGAAAGGAGATTGAAAAATTTTTATGGGAAAAGATAAAATTGCAATAATTTCTGATATCCATGCTAATATTGAGGCTTTAGATGAAGTTTATAAAGATATTGAAAAAGAGAAAATAGATAAAATAATCTGTCTTGGAGATGTTGTTGGATATGGACCCAATCCAAATGAAGCAATTGATATGGTAAAAGATAGAGTCCTTTACACAATTAAAGGAAATCATGATGAAGGAATTATAAATGAAAATGTTCTTTTTGATTTTAATGAATATGGAATAAAAGCCATTGAATGGCAAAAAAATATATTAAAAAAGGATGGATTTGATTTTTTATCAACTTTAAATTTTGATATGAAATTTGATGATTTTCAGATTGTTCATGGCGCATTATCTAATTATTTTAAATATATTCTTACAATTTCCGATGCATTGGAAGAAATAAAATATATGGAAAGAGATATTCTTTTCATAGGTCATTCTCATAGAACAGCTGTTTTTGATTTGAATGATAAAATTTATTATCCTTTTAAAGAGATGGGTGAATTTAAATTAGAAAAAGATAAAAAATATATTATAAATCCTGGTAGTGTTGGACAACCAAGAGATTATAATCCTCTTTCATCATATCTAATATTTGATCAAGAAAATTATAAATTGATTTTTAAAAGAGTGTCTTATCCATTTGATATAACAAGAGAAAAAATAATAAAAGGTGGTCTTCCAGAATTTTTAGGTGATAGATTAATTATTGGATTTTGACAATAAATTGACTATCTCTGAAATATCCTTTATATCAACTCCGTATTGTAAGGTCTTAATACCAATTTTATTTGCAGGTAGTATATCCATTTCTAAATCATCACCAACCATCAAAACATCATCGCTTTTTGCTTTTATCTTTTCAAGAATTTCAAGATAATATTCTGGGTGAGGTTTAGCAAAATGCATATTTTCCATAGTTGTTACTAATTCAAAATCAATGTCATTGACATTAGCCCATCTCATTCTCTCTAAAATTGCTATTTCTGGGAAAATTGCATTTGTTGCAAGAACAACTTTATATCCTGATTCAATTAATTTTGAAACTGTTTCCCTACCATTCTTTGCTGGTTTACCAAAACTACCTAATTTAGGAAAATCATTGATATAAAATTCTAAAAAAACTTCTTTTGATTTTTCTTCATCAATTTTTGATAATTCAGTGAACTTTTTATAAAATTTTTCAATGTTTAACTCTCCATTCTTTTCATTTATCATATAATCAACAGAAACAGTCAAAATATTTAAAGGATCTTTATCGATAATTATTTTTTTAAGTTTTGGCATTAATGATCCAAAATATGCCTTAAGAAATTCATCGAAATTTATTTCTAAAAGAGTTTTATCAAGATCTATTAACAAATGTTCCATCATATTTATTATTATAACAAAAAAAATATTATAAAAAAATTTTTAACTTTTAGTTTACAAAGTTCCTGACCACCTGTACACTAACTTTTAGTTTACAAAAATAGGCTGTCTACTTTTGTAAACAATTATCTTAGATATAAATCATATGACAAAATATAGATATTCTGATTTTAATTTTGTAAGGGTAGTTATGGACTTATATATTATATTGAAATAAGGATTAAAAAGTTTTAGAATTAATTAAGGATGATTAATTATCTACTTGAATTTTTTGAAGGTTGGACAATATGGAACTATCTCGCAAGTATTCTTGATATTGCAATAATTACTATTATCTTATATTTCATTCTTTCTGCACTACAGGCGACAAGAGTTTGGCAGTTAATTCAAGGTTTGATTATATTTTTCATCTCTGTTTTTATAGCATCATATTTTTCAAATATACTTGGACTTGTAGCATTCAATTATGTTTTAAAGGCAATTTTGTCGATTGGTGGTATGTTACCCATCATAATTGTCATAATTTTTCAGCCAGAGATAAGAAAATTTATGGGAAGCCTTGGTAGAAGAAATTTGTTTGGAGAAACTTTTAATTTTTTTTCTGAATTTGAAGAAAATCCAATAAAAACAATTGATGAAATAGTTAAAGCAGTTAAATATCTCTCTTTAAATAAAATTGGCGCACTTATAGTTATTAAAAAGGAGGATAATTTAACTGACATAATACAAACAGGCATACCACTGAATTCAATAGTTACATCTGAATTAATATCAACTATTTTTTATACAAACTCCCCTCTTCATGATGGTGCAATAGTTATTGATGGAAATACAATTGTTGCAGCAAGATGTCTTCTCCCTTTATCAGAAAATGAAAGGTTAGAAAAAGAACTTGGGACAAGACATAGAGCAGGAGTGGGTATAACAGAGGTAACAGATGCACTTTCAATAATCGTATCAGAAGAGACAGGAATCATATCGCTATCAACTCAAGGAAAATTAACAAGATACCTTTCTGTTCTTGAACTAAGAGGAATGTTGATACTTCTTTTGAAAAAAGAGAAAAGGGGAGGTAAGGTAAAAGTTGATTAGAAAAAAATTAACCATATTCTTCATATCTCTTTTACTTGCTTTTGGTTTCTGGCTTTTTGTAACAATTGGTGAAGGCCCAGAAAGTGAAAGAGTTTTTAATGTAAATGTAACATATAGAAATATGGGTGAAGGCTTAACAATGCTTGAACCACTTGATAAAGTAGAGATAAAAATTAGAGGTAATAAACAGAGAATATCAACAATTAAAGAGAGTAGCATAGTGGCTTACATTGATTTGAAAGACCTTGATACTGGAATCCATAATTTAGAAGTGGAAGTTGAGGCTCCATCTTTTTTAAAAGTAGTTGAAATTTATCCATCAAGAATAAGTGTATATCTTGATAAAATTGTGACTGTTGACAAAAATATTAGGGTAGATTTTATAGGTTCATTAAAAACTGGTTTGATTATAGAAGAACCAGAAGTATCTCCAAATAAAATTTCAATTAGTGGACCATCTAAGAAAATAGAAACAATAAGAGATGTATCAATAACAGTTGATTTAACAACTATAAATAGTGACATAACTTTAACATCGATACCAAAAATAAAGGATGGATTGGGTAATGATATATCTGGTTTATCTTTCAATCCATCAATTGTTACTATAAACATTAAGGTAAAATCAATACTCTCAAGTAAGGTTGTTCCTGTAATTCCTAATTTAACTGGTGAAATATCGGGAGATTTTGGAATAAAGAAAGTTTCTGTTTCTCCTTCAATTTTAACTATTTTTGGTAAAGTTGATGAATTAAAAAATATTGAATATCTTCAAACTGAAGAGATAAAAATAGGCAATTTAACTGAATCAAAAATTTTTAATGTATCTGTTGTTTTACCAGCTAATATTGAATTAAAAGAGGAAAATAAAATTAGTGTTCAAATTATTATTGAAAAAAAGATGTCAAAGGTAGTTTCAGATATTAATATCTCTATAAAAGATATCAATGAAAATTTCAACTATAAAATTACACCAGAAACTTTAGAAGTTGAGATATATGGATTTGTATCAATTGTTAATGAAGTTAAGCCATCTGATTTTGAGGCTTATGTTTCAGTTTTAGATTTAACACCAGGTGAACATAATCTTAAAATTAATATAACATCTTTAAAAGAAGAAATAAAAATAGTAAGAATTATTCCTTCTGAAATAAAAGTCATAGTTACTGAAAAGGAGGAATAATTTATGGATAAAGAAAAAATAAAGAAAAGAATTGAGGAACTGAGAAAATTAATTGAGTATCATAACTATAGATATTATGTTCTTGATTCACCTGAAATATCTGATGAAGAGTATGATAAACTTTTTAAAGAACTTGTTGAGTTAGAAGAAAAATATCCAGAATTCAAATCAGATGTTTCACCTACTCGAAGAGTCGGTGCTCCTCCATTAAAAGAGTTTAAAACAATTAAGCATACAATACCAATGCTGTCTCTTGATAATGCTTTTAATGATGAAGATTTAATAAATTTTGAAAAGAGAATTAAAAGAATAGTTGGTGATATTGAAATTAACTATGTTGTTGAACCAAAATTTGATGGATTATCTATATCTCTTCTCTATAGAAATGGTGAACTTGAATATGGAGCGACAAGAGGTAATGGTGTTGAGGGTGAAGATGTTACATTGAATCTCAAAACCATAAAAACCATCCCTCTAACTATTGAAAATCCACCCCCACTTATTGAAGTAAGAGGAGAAGTTATTATGTTCAAAAAAGATTTTGAAGAGCTCAATAAAATTAGAGAGGAGAATGACGAGCCTCTTTTTGCAAATCCAAGAAATGCTGCAGCTGGTTCAGTGAGGCAGTTAGATTCAAAAATTACTAAAGAGAGAAAGTTACACTTTTTTGCATATTATATATCAAGAGTAGAAGGCATTGAATTTAAGAAACACTCTGATGTTTTGAAATATCTTGAAGAGAAAAGATTTAAAGTTCCACCAGATTATTCAATTGTTAATGGTATAAAAAAAGCTATAGAAAAGTGTATTTGGTATCAGAATAGAAGAAATGAATATCCTTTTGATATGGATGGAAGTGTAATTAAAGTTAATGACCTTAATTATCATAAAATTCTTGGAGAGACAACTCATGCACCAAGATGGGCAATCGCATATAAATTTCCAGCAGAAGAGAAGGAAACAATTGTTAGAGACATAATTGTTCAGGTTGGAAGAACTGGAAAACTTACACCTGTTGCAATTTTAGATCCTGTTTTTTTATCTGGTTCTACAGTTTCAAGAGCAACACTTCATAATGAAGACGAAATAAAAAGATTAGGTATTAAAATTTTTGATCATGTTATTGTTAGAAAAGCTGGATCTGTCATTCCTGAGATTGTTACTGTTCTAAAAGAAAAAAGAACAGGGAATGAAAAAGATTTTTCTTTTCCTGAAAATTGCCCTGTTTGTGGTGAGGAGGTGATCAGATTATCTGATGAAGTTGATTATAGATGCACAAATGCATCCTGCCCAGCACAAATTAAAGGTAGAATTCTTCATTTTGTTAGTAGAGATGCAATGGATATTGAAAACATTGGTGAATCTCTTGTTGATCAACTTGTAGATAAAAAAATAGTAAAAGATATAGCAGATTTATTTTATCTTGAATTTAAGGATTTAATAAATCTTGAGAGAATGGGAGAAAAACTTGCAAATAAAATATTAAAAAATATACAAAATGCAAAAGATAGGCCTTTAAGCAGAGTTTTATATGGTCTTGGAATATTTCATGTTGGAAAACATATTGCTCAATTATTAACCAAAAGATATAAAGATATTGAAGATTTTTATTCATTAAAACCTGAAGATTATATGGAGATTGAAGGTATAGGTCCTGAAATTGCTCAAAGTTTGTATCTATTTTTTAAAGAAGATAAAAATATAAAATTAATTGAAAAATTAAAGAATGCTGGTGTTAATTTAAAAGAAAAAGAGGAAGAATTAGAAAAGGAAGGTCCATTAAAAGGAAAAAAAATTATATTCACTGGCTCTTTGGAAACTATGTTAAGAAAAGAGGCTGAAGAACTTTTAAAAAATAGTGGTGGTGAGGTTGCTTCTACTATTTCAAAAAATATTGATTATGTTGTTGTTGGTAAAGATCCTGGTTCAAAACTCGACAAAGCAAAAAAATTAAATCTTAAAATCATAAATGAAGATGATTTTATCGAAATGATAAAAGGTGAAAAGGGTTGAAAAAAATTTTTTTTATTACCATTATATTAATTTTATTATCAACTAACTTTGTTTTTGCAAAAGATGAAATAATTAGAAATTATAAATTTGATTCAAGTGAATTCAATTTAATCTTTGAAAATAATAAATTAA
>JAAYUH010000082.1 GCA_012517755.1 bacterium
AACTTCAATCCAGGTTTCACCACCATCAGATGATTTAAAAATGCCTTTTGATGTACCAGTAAATAATATTTTTGTATTAATAGGGTTAACTTCTAAACATTTAATTCTAAGATTAGTTAAACCATTATTTATATTTTTCCAATTAACACCACCATCAGTAGATTTATAAACACCCTTAGATGTGTCACCTGCATAAAGAATTTCAGGATTTTTAGGATCAATTGTTAAAGTTATTATATCCCCCATATAATCTTTATTCACTCTTTCCCAGGTTACTCCTGCATCATTTGATTTATATATTCCATATCCCCAAACAGCAACATAAACAATAGAAACATTAACAATTTTAGTATCTTTAGGGTTTAAAACAGCTGAATATGTAGAAAAATCTCTTTTCTCAATTTTTAATTTAATCCATTCTTTTCCACCGAGTATTGTTTTAAAAACACCTCCACCTTCTGTTCCTGCATAAATAACATTACTATTAAGTGGATCAATAACTAAATAATGAATATGCCCACCGTAAAGTCCATTATTAATTTCTCTCCATTCATAATCTGATTCCTGCCCTGAAGAGAATTTTGATAGGTTGAAGGATAAAGTAACTGAAAATAATAAAACAAACAAAATGAATTTTTTAAAATTCATTTTACCCTCCTTATAAATAAGTTTATTTATTTAATAATATAATTTATTTTAAAATTTTCAATCTAAATTTTCTTTCACTTATTATTTCAAGTTCCTTACTTTCAATTGCCTTTTTATAGTTTTGATTTTAGAATAATCTTCTGATAATTTATCATCAGGAAATTCTAATGCTATGTTAAGGTTTCTGTTGATTCAATATCTATCAACTTTATCTCTCATTAATTTTATTGTATATTTTTTTCTTATTTCAATTTTTAATTTATAATTTATTGTATAATTTAAAAGAAATGTTTTTTTATAGATTTAATGGTGACTCACATTTAGTTAAATCAAATTATATAAATAAATATCAGGAGGATTGAATGGAAGATTTATTATTTTCTTTTAAAGACAAACTCAGCAAAGAAAATTTAGAAAGATTATCTAAAATTAAAAACAGAGATGTCTTTCTCTTCATTAAAAAATATGTAGAAATTTTAAATCCTAAAACTATTTATGTCAGCATTGGAGATGATTCTGACAGAGAATATATAAAAAGAAGAGCAATTGAAGAAGGTGAAGAGGAAAAATTAAAGATAAATAATCATACAATACATTTCGATGGCTATTATGATCAAGGAAGAGATAAAAAAAATACAAAATTTGTTGTATCAGTGGATAGTGACCTTGATCCTTCATTAAATTTAATCTTAAGAGAAGAAGCAGAAAAAGAGTTGAATATTTTGATGAAAGATATGAGTGAAGGAAGAGAAATTTACATTCTTTTTAAAACACTCGGACCAAAAAATTCCATTTTTACCCTTCCCTGTATCCAAATAACAGATTCACCATATGTTGCTCATTCTGAAAATCTTCTATATAGAGATGGATATGATGATTTTCTTAAGATGAAAGATGGTGATGAATTTTTTAGATTTGTACATTCAGAGGGAGAGTTGACAGAGAATAAAACAAGTAAAAATATAGAAAACAGAAGAGTATATATCGATGTTGATAATAACATTGTTTATTCATTAAACACTCAATATGGAGGGAATTCAATTGGATTAAAAAAACTTGCATTAAGGCTTGCTATAAAAAAAGCGTCAAGAGAGGGTTGGCTTACAGAACATATGCTTATAATGGGAGTGAATGGATTAAACGGGCGGGTAACATATTTAACTGGTGCATTCCCATCTCTTTGTGGTAAAACATCAACTGCAACTCTTGTAGGTGAAAGAATTGTTGGTGATGATATAGCTCTTATAAAAAATGTTAGTGGAGAAGTAAGAGCAGCAAATTTTGAAAAAGGTATGTTCGGAATTATTATGGGAATTAATTCAAAAGATGATCCATATATTTGGGAAGTTTTGAACTCTCCATATGAAGTTATATTTTCTAATGTTTTAAAACTTCCAGATGGTTCAGTTTATTGGATAGGCAAAGATGGCGAGGTTCCAGAAAGGGGATATAATCACTCTGGTGAGTGGTTTAAAGGAAAAAAAGATAAAGATGGAAAAGAGATCGACCCTTCACATAAAAATGCAAGATTTACTTTTGAACTTAAGAATTTAAAAAACATTGATCCAAATCTTGAAAATCCAGATGGAGTTATAGTCAAAGGTTTTATATATGGAGGAAGAGATTCTGATACCTGGGTTCCAGTTTGTGAAGCATTAAACTATCAACATGGAATAATAATAAAAGGTGCATCTCTTGAATCTGAAACAACTGCAGCGACTTTAGGAAAAGAAGGTGTAAGAGAGTTTAACCCTATGGCAAATCTTGATTTTCTCTCTGTTCCTATTGGTAGATATATTCAGATGAATTTAGATTTTGGAAAAAGTTTAAAAAAACCTCCAAAAATTTATGGTGTTAACTATTTTTTAAAGGATAAGGATGGAAAATTTCTTAATGATAAACTCGATAAAAAGGTTTGGCTTAAATGGATTGAGTTGAGATGTAACAACGATATAGGAGGAATAGAAACTCCAGTCGGTATAATTCCAAAATATGACGATTTGGTAAAACTTTTTAAAGAACATCTAAATAAAGAATATAAAAAAGAAGATTATATAAAACAATTTATGATAAGAGTTCCTGAGAATTTATCAAAAATTGATAGGATTGAGAAAATATATAGAGAAAATGTGAAGGATACGCCAGAAGTTGTTTTAATTGAATTAGAAAATGAGAGAAAAAGGCTTTTATCTACAAAAGAAAAATTTGGAGATTACATAAATCCATTTGATTTATACTAATTAAATTTTATAATTAAATAATAAGGAGGTAAATATGGGGACATTTTTAAAAGTTGTTGGAATAATTATTATTGTTTTAGCTATTTTGGGTTTAATTCTATCAATTTTCTCAGGAAATTTTATAGGTAATCTTACAGAAAATTTGGAAAATTATGATCCAGATGTCTATAACACATTAAATCCTGTAATGTCAGTTGTCCAAAATGGTTTGATAGTAATATCAGCCGTATTCTCTTTTTTTATAATCACTATCGGTATTTCGTTTTATGTTTTAGGTACAATTTATAATGATGTAAAAGATTTAAAGAAAAAAGTATCCTCTTTTGAAATTGCGAGTTCAGAAAAAACTGACTGATTTTTAAAAATTGGAGGAGATTATGGATTCGAAATTAGAAATTTTAAAAAAATTAATAGAGTTTAAAGTTGATGGATATCCAAAGAGTAAATTTGGAAGAAGTGAAACGATTAAATCACAAATTGCTCAACTTTTAAAAGATGGACTAATTAAAGAGAAAAAGGTTAAAAACAAAATTTTTGTTCAGATAACAGAAAAAGGTGAGATAGAATTTATTAAAGAATCAAGCGTAGATCAAAAGTTAGAGTTGATTAATCAAAACTTAAATAATATAAAAGAGAGTCTTGAATCAAACTTAGATATGATAAAAAAAATTTTAGAGAGTTTATTGGAAAAGAGTAAAGAGATTTCTAAAGAGATTGATATTGATTCAGAGATATATAAAGTTTACAAAGAGTTATCAAATGCAACTTATTCATACCTTAAGGGTTTAGTGCCTATTCCTTCAATAACATCTTCTCTAATTCATAAGTTCAATGTAAGTGAAAAAGATATTCATAGAGCAATTTATGAACTCTATCTTAAAGGTGATGTAATTTTTGAAATGGGAGATAAAAAAGAGGGAAATCTTGAAACACCAGATGGGAAAAAATATTACTATTTAAGATTTAAAAAATGAAGAAATGGGAAGAGATTTTATTAAATAAAGAACTTCCAAACCCAATTCCACCAACACCTTATGTTAATTTAGATGAAAAATTTGGTTTTGTTGATAGAGAAGAGGAGTTAAAAGTAATCTTAGATTATGTAAAAAAAGCAACCATTGAAAATAAGGGTAAACTTATATTTTTACTTGCTGATCAAGGTAGAGGTAAAACAGCATTTCTAAATTATTTAGTCAAGAAATACTCATATCCAGATACAAAATATATATTTTCATATATGAGTTTTCCTATGAAAATTGAAGAACTCGATTTTACTTTGATTTTCCAAAAATATCTTCACTCACTTTACCATACTGGAGCAATAATTGATATATACGATAAGTTCTTTAATGAAAATGAAAAAATTTTAGGCAAAAAACCAGAAAATTTTGATGAAATAAAGAAAGTAGCTCAAAAAATAAAATTTAAAATCAATGAATTAAACATAAATTATCCAAAAATAATAACAACAATTTTATATTCACTACCTCCTTCGCCATATTATTTAGATGTTTTTAATTTTTTAGAAGGAGATTCTCTCGATCTTCCAGATGAAAATTTAAACTTTTTATCAGTTAATAAAAATGAACAGGCAATAACAAGAATGAAATTTCTTTCAAAATTTACGAAAGATTACCTTGGTATAGAACATACAGTTTTAATAATAGATGATTTTGATATATTAGATAGAAATGAAGAGATATTCAGAAGTTTATATAAACTTTTAATCTTTTTTAGAAACAATAGTAGTATTATTCAAGATTTTTCACTTATACTTTCTGGTTCAGTAACTTTTTATGATGAATTTTTAAACTCATTAACTCAAAACGAGAGAAATAGAATAGAAAGTTGGATATATACAATAAATTTAGATTTTTTAAAACCAAAAGATTTTTTAGATATAATCAATAAATGTTTTAGATATTATTGGAATAGTTATTTAGAAAATTCTCCTTTTCCTGAAAACATCTATGGAATTTTTTCAAATGAAGCAATAGAATTTTTATATCAATACAATGATAATGATTTGAGATTAACATTAAAAAGATTGTATGATTTGATTGAAAAAATAAGAAATGAACAAAAGATTGAATATTACATTGATATAAACAGGGTGATAAAAGAGTTTAAAAAAGAAAAAATTGGACTCAAAGAGCTTGAGTTGGATTACTTTAGAGAAAACCTTATAAAGAAAGCAAAAGATGAGAAAAGTTCAACATTTATAAATAAAAATTTAACAAAGTTTATATCATCACTAAAAGATTACTTTAAAGATCAAAAAATCTATATTGAGGTGGAGTGTGAAAAGAAGATAGACAATCAATTCGCAGATATTTATCTTAAAGTGAACAAACTCAATACTTCTCAATCCTTTGCTGTTATTTTTGAGATAAAAATGACAGACAATATAATAAAATTTAAAGAGATAGAGAGTAGATTAGAGATGTTAAAAGAGGTTAATAATTCATACCTTTTCTGGATATCAAAATCAGAACTTGAAAAGATAAAAATTCCTAATGATTTAAACAAAAGAATTTTAAGAGATAAGCCCCTAAATAAAACTGAAATATC